>DATIPQ010000041.1 GCA_035471785.1 Acidobacteriota bacterium | reverse complement strand
TCTGGCCTTCCAGTTCGACTCGCTCCAGTCCGGCCCCGGCATCGGCCATGAGGCCGGTGAGGACGGTTTGCTGCTCTTGCAGTTCGGTGAAAAGCGGGTAGGAAATGGAAACGCGCCCGTCCGCTCGCTGCCCCTCGACCGCCACCAGGCGTTCCGGATCTGCCACCGGCAGGGAACGCAGCAGCACCTCGTCGGTCAGACTGAAAATGGCCGTGTTGGCGCCGATGCCCAGCGCCAGGGTCACGATCACGACCAAGGCCAATCCCGGGTTCCGCTTGAGGGAGCGGGCGGCCAGCCGTACGTCTTGCAGCAAGGAATGCATCCAACTCTCCTTTGATCTTCTCCTCTGGCTGTGAGCTGGGGCGGAGACGTGCGCCAGTTTGCGGATCTGCCGCCAGCGCAGCAGGTAACCCGCAAGTTGGCGCAGGTACCAGAGGGCGGCTCTCGCCCGTCCCGCGCCGGTTCGACGGCGGCGCCAGTCGGCCTCCAGATCGCCGGCGATGTCCTGGCGCCACTCCGCTGGAAGGATACGCTCCAGCATCCGTCCCAATGGGGGACGCGCCCGCTTGTTGCCTCCAGGACTCATGAGGCCGATTCCACCCCTTCCCACATGCTCATCAGGGCCTGACGCGATTCTTCCAGCAGTCTGCGTCCTCGCGGCATCACCTCGAAATAGCGCTTGGCCCGCCCTCCCCGTTCCGGCGTGGGATCGCCCAGCCGCGAAGACACCAATTGCTGTGCCTGCATGCGGCGCAGCGCGATGTAGACCGCGGCATGGGCCACCTCGCGGCCGGTGCGCTGCCGGATCTCCTCCACGATGCCTCCGGCGTAGGCGTCCTCGCCCAGCCGCAAGCAGCCCAGCAGCACCAACTGTTCAAACTCGCCCAACGTCTCTTTCTTCATTTTTCTAGCATTGCTAATAATACCGGCCTTCTGACCCCAGGTCAACACTTTCTTCCCACTCTGCTACCGGAGGCATAGCGCCCCGTTTGCAGTGAAACGTCTCTCGCCTGGTGGGAGGCGCATCCTTGCGGCGATGGAGGCAATGCCCCAATCCGGCGAAATCCACCCGCCTCAAGAATGGACTCGCCCCTGACTCTACGGTGTCAGCAGACGGGCCCGGCACCAGGCATTCGTCACATGGGGATACTCTGGGATCGCCACCGACGGCTCCTCCCAGAGAAACCGCGACTGCCAATCTCCGCTTTCCGTCACATTGCGGAAGTTCTCAGGACTTTCACAGTCGCTCCACATGTAGAGCATCTTGGTCCAGCCGTGGCGTTCGGTGCCTTCCAAAAAATAGATGCGGCTCAGCCTCCGCCGCACCTCGGCGTCCCTGAGAAAAGCTTTTAAGCTGCTGTGATGAATGTGGTGGGGAGAATAGGAAAAGACACCCACTGTTTCCCGCGCTGGAGAGGCGCTCAGCTCCTCGATCTGTTCCTGCGCTTCCTCGAGACTGCCCTGGCGCAGGCCGAACTGTCCCAGGTCGGCGCCGTGTCCCAGCTTGGACAGCGTGTTCTCAGCGAAGCCCTCGATCATGGAGGTGCTGGGCTCCAGCCCCAGGTATTCCACTTGGTCCTGAGGGAGTCCCCGGCGCTTGAGGGCCATCAGCAGGTCGATGGCGAAGGCTCCCGACCCCGCTCCGAACTCCAGCACCCGCACCGGCCGGCTGGCCTCGAGGTCGGCTACCACCGTCTCGGCCAGACGCACCTTGGAATAAGCGAACTGGGGCAACATGCGTTCAAGCAGGTGGTTGTAGTGGGTGGCGAAGAGGTTGGCTTTGCCGCTGTGGGCCCACAGGCCCTGGTAGTAGAGCGAGTTGAGACGGTCCCACTCGGGACGCCCGATCCCGTCTCCCCAGCCCGTGGTGATGTTCTCGCACAGCTCGCGTTCGGCTGGCGAGGCCTCCACTTCGAAGATGGCGCAGAAGTCGAGGTATTCAGTGGCGTCGCGATATCCGGGTGAAAGACGAAACTCGCCGCTCTGGTAGCGGTAGCGTCCGATGGGCTCAGGCGGAACGAAGATACGGTCAAAAGCCGTCTGGAGCAGGATGAGCGAGGCGAAGAAACGCCGGGTTCGAGGGTTGAGCAGGTTCGATCGACCAGACCCCCGCTGAGCCATCAACTCCGCCACATCCTCAACCCGCTTCTCATAATGCCCCACAAGTTGCGGCAGCCCTTCAACGACGCAGTGATGGACGAAGAGCACCTGCGCCGCCTGCATCGCCAGAGCCTTGACGGCGGCGTAGTGGCGAAACAAGTCTTGGGCCTGATTGCGACCGGCTTTGGCCTCCTCCAGGAGTCCATTGAGCTCTTGAAAGTCGGCCTCCATCAGGCCGCCGTTGAGAGCCCTGACACGCATCTCGCCTGCGGCATCATCAAAGGGAGAAGGCTCCAATCCCATCAGATATCCGGCGTAGGGCGTCCGCTCGGAACTGACCGCCGGCCCCTCCTGCGGGACCACATCACCCAGACTCAAGTCGACCTGTCCGAAGCGCTGAAAAAAAGCGGGGCGGGCGGTCGAAGGGCTTGGGCGGTCCATGCCGCTCTATTCTAGACTCTTGCCAAGCAAGGCGTAAGCCTGACCTTCTTGAGCGCCAAAGCGCTCACATGACGTTGTTGACGTAGTCCGCGAACCCCATCTGGTGGGAGACGACCTGGTCGCCGAAGAACTTGCGGAAGTTGGACTGGTCCCACTTGCTCGGGTTGACTACGACGATCTCGGCCCGCCGCCTATGGGGATTGGTTTCCAGGGACCTTTTCAGCAAGTACTTGATGTGCATGTCGTCCCCGGGCAGGGAGTAGCCGATGAAGATGACCCGCTTAGCCTGGCGCAGGGCCATTTCGGCTTTGCGCCAGATGCCCGCCAGGTGCGGGTTGCGCAGGTCTTTCAGGTGGGTGGGAGTGACCAGGATCGGCTCCAGGGCGGAGACCTGCTCCCCGAAAAGCTGCGCGCCTTCTCTGTAGAGGCTCTCGATGTCGCCTCCGTAAAGCACCCCAACGGCTTTTTGCAGGCCGCCGTAGTAGAGGTTGCCCGTCACCTTGCTGAGAAGCCAGTTGAAGGACCCGTGCAGCTTGTAGAGAGGAAATCCCTGGCCGGGTTCGGCCACCGTGGCTTCCACCTTCTCGAAGTTGGCGAATTCCACTCCGTAGTCGATGCGTTGGGTGCTGGCTTCCACGTCTTCCAAGCGCTCCGTGCTGGCCGATTCGAACTCGAAATACTGGTCGGTGCGCCGAAAGAGGGCGATGTCGACGATGACGTCGTAATTCAGGGAGATGATGGCCGCCTTGGAATCAGCATTCAGTTTGTGGATCAGGTCCAAAGTGGCCTTGGATCGCGGCCTCTGGTTGCTGGTCTGGGAGGAAAGAGAGTGCTCCAACGAGCGGAAAACGGCATATTCAAGGGCTTGGCGCACCTCGCGGAGCTTCTTCTGGTCGTAGTTCTTGGCCAGATTCTCGTGGCGGTCGAGGGCCAGGTCGACGACGCTCAAGGCATCGACAAGACTGGGAAAGGAGTCCTCGTCGTCGGCAGCTTGTTCAGCATCGAAATGGAAGATGTCTTTCAAGAAACAGCGCACTATCTGAAGGCGCTCATCACCCTCATCGAGCTTGAGGGCGTAGGGAAGGATGTCCTTGGTGAGGGGAGCGCCGTGCTCAAAAGAGGCTCCTGCTCCCAAAATGTAAATCTCGTCCACCGTGCAGGTGCTCCTGTGCATACCGTAGCACCGCCACCGGCGACGGGCAATAGGCATAAGCAAGGGCAAGCATTTTTTAAGGGGTTAGCGGCCAGAAAGCCGCCCAGGAGGCTAATCGCCAGGATATATACTGCCTGGCTGCGGCGCATTCAGGAGGAAGAACAATACGAACGGATCCGCAACCTCGCCTTTCGAGAGCGCACCTCGATTGCTGATATCGTCCGTCGGTCGGTCGCGGCAGGGTTGGAAGAGTCCGACACACCTGGCGGGCTTGCAGCCTCACGGCTGTTGGAGTTAGTTGGATTGAGTGACAGTCAGCTTGGCGACCTGGCCGAACAGCACGATGACTACTTAGACGAGGACTTCAGATCCTGAGGCGAAACTTCGTCGCTTCCTCACGGTGATTTTGCCTTGGAAAGACGTAGACTTTCGGGAGCCTGGAAAAAGATGGCGCGGCTGGCAGGACTCGAACCTGCGACCTACGGTTTCGTAGACCGTCGCTCTATCCAACTGAGCTACAGCCGCGCTCTGGTAGGAAGGGGGAGTTTACACTATACGTGGGGGCTTTGTTAAGCGGGGTGGGATGATGTTTTGTGTCGTGCCAGGTAGATTGTAGGAACGAGCCAACGCGGTAGAGGAGGAGTGATGGGGTTTCCGAAGTCGATTCAGGGCGGGTTTAATTTTGACGAGGCGGTGGTCATGTTGGCCATTGCTCAGCAGACCTACGAGGGAACGCCGGATAATCCGCCCTCCGATGTCGTGGTGCCTTGCAAGATGAAGGTGCCTAAGCCTCCCGGCAACTGGCAGATCGACCCGGCCTACACTCCCACCGACACCACCCTGCTGGACAATTTCTGGCAGGTGCTCAAGAACACCGACAATCCCAACCAGCATGTGATCGCCATCCGCGGAACCGTCAATACGACGCCCAGCATCCTGGCCGACCTGCTGCTGCCGCTGGTCAAGGCCCGCATCGGCATC
>DATIPQ010000040.1 GCA_035471785.1 Acidobacteriota bacterium | reverse complement strand
TCCTGCCTGGCGGAGACGGCCAAGGAACGGCGGGGACGGGCGCGCAAGTACTACGCCTTGCAGCCGCAGGGGGCTCAGGTGCTGCTGAGGGCCCAGAAATTGCGGCGCCAGATGTGGGGAGAACTCGACTTGGCCGCTCTGCGCGACACCGCGGAGGCCGGATCATGAGCGGTGACGCCGGGAAGCAGCATGAGAACCGGATGGCTCCTCCGCGCCTGGCGGCCTGGCTGGTTGAACGCTGCTGGCCGGGGCTCGACGGCGAGGCAGTAGCCGGCGACTTGGACGAGGAATTTCTGCTCTACGTGCGTCCCCGGCGCGGGGCTCTGCCGGCCCGGGCCTGGTATTGGCGGCAGGCCCTGATGGCGCTGGGCACGGCTCTCAAGCGCCGCCTCTCCTCCGGGCCTCATTCCCCCATTCATCCATCCAAGTTCCATGGTCCGCCGCCCTTCAAGGGGCGGTCAGGAGGTGCCTTCGTGAGCCGTTTGTTGCAAGATCTTCGTTACGCGTTCCGGGGACTGCGGGCCCGGCCCGTCATCAGCCTGGTGGTCATTCTTACTCTGGCCCTGGGAATCGGCGCCGCCACCTCGGTCTTCAGCGTTGTTGACGGGGTGATTCTCGACCCGCTGCCTTATCAACAGCCTCACCGGCTCATTAAGCTCTATCCCGATCAACTGCTTCCCTTCGGCATGCCGGCTGTCCAATATTTGGAAGATCATGCTCAAAGTTTTGAAGTGGCCGGTTGGACGCGCAGTCTTTTCCCCCTCACCGGCCAAGGCGGACCCGAAGACGCCCGCGGCGCGCGGGTCTTCGCCAGTCACTTCAGCCTGTTGGGTGCCCGCCCGGCCCTGGGACGCGCCTTTCAGCCTCAGGACGGACGCCCCGGCGCGCCGCCTGTCGTCATTCTCAGCCATGCGCTGTGGGCCCGCCGCTACGGAAGCGATCCGTCCATCGTCGGCCGCACCATTCTCATCGGCGACACTTCCGTCGAAGTGGTGGGGGTGATGGGCCGTGATTACCAGCCCATGGAAAGGGACTGGCTGATCTGGCAGCCGGCCCAGCGCAGTCCGGACTCCAACATGCACACACCCTGGGCCCTCAACGGACGCCTGCGCGAGGGATACACCGTCGAACACGCCCAGCAGGAACTGCGCAGTCTGCTGCCCGAGTTCTGGCTGTCCGAGCATGGCTACCAGGCCACCGAGGAGGACTTCGCCCAGATGCGGGTGGTCCCCTTGCGCGACTGGATTCTGCAGGACAGCCAGGCCATCCTGTGGACGCTGATGGGGGCCGTGCTGAGCATGCTGCTCATCGTTTGCGCCAACGTCGCCAACCTGCTGCTGGCCCAGGGCAATGCCCGCCGGGCCGAGATGAGCGTCCGCCTGGCGCTGGGGGCGGGACGCTGGAGGCTGGTGCGCCAACTGCTGACCGAGAGCGCCCTGCTGGGACTGGCGGGCGGGCTTTTGGGAATGCTGGCCGCACTGGCCATGGTGCAGGTGGGAGTGGCCAACATGCCGCCCCAAGTCCCGCGCCTGCACAACATCGGCATCAGCGCGCCGGTGCTGCTCTTCGGGCTGCTGCTTTCGCTGCTCTCCATCTTTCTTTTCGCCACCCTGCCGGCGCTGCAAACCACCCGCCGTTCCCTGGCCTGGAGTCTTCAGAGGGCCTCAACCAGGTCCAGCCTGGGCGCCTCGGGCTTGCGCTTCAATCAGCTCCTGGTGGCTTCTCAGGTGGCCCTCATGGTGGTGCTCCTGAGCGGCGCCGGACTCATGCTGCGCAGCCTCTGGCACCTTCTGCAGATCGATCCTGGATTCGATTCCCAGGGAGTCGTGGTGATGCGTCCCTCGCCACCGCGTGAGAGCTACCCTGACGACGCTGGGCTCGATCAGTATCACCGCCAGATCCGTGAGGCGGCGCGGGCTGTTCCGGGCGTGCTCTCGGTGGGCCAGATCCAGTTCCTGCCCATGCATCCTGGAGGCTGGCGAACCACCTTCCGCGCCTCCGACCAGCCCCTTGCGGATGAGGAGCAACTGCCCGTTACCAACGCCCGCGTGGTCAGTCCAGGGTATTTCTCGACGATGCGCACGGCACTCTTGCGGGGGCGCGACTTTCAGGACTCGGACCGCCAGGACCAGGGGCCCGTGGTGATCGTCAATCAAGCTCTGGCCTCGGCGGCCTGGCCGGAGGAGGACGATCCCACCGGCAAGCAGCTCTTCATCGGACGCGACGCAAGCCCCCTTCAGGTAGTGGGGATGGTCAGGGACGTGCGCCAGAGCAGCCTGCGCGAAGAATCTCATCCCGAGATCTACGTGCCCTTGGGACAGCAGCCGTGGCGGCGCATGTTCCTGGTGGCGCGAGTCGAGGGCCGGGCCGACGAGTTGGTTCCTGTCATTCAGCAGGCCGTCTGGTCGGTGAACGACCAGACGGCGCTCTCCCACGTGGGACTGATGAGCGAAGCCGTGGGCGCCACCATCGCCGACTCGCGCTTTCTGGCTTCGTTGCTGACGGCTTTCGGGGCGCTGGCTTTGCTCTTGGGGGCGGTGGGCGTTTACGGCGTCATGTCCTACACGGTCACCCGCCGCCGCCTGGAACTGGGCATCCGCCTGGCGCTGGGAGCGGCTGCGGGCGGCCTGCTGCGTACGACCATTCTGCGGGGATTAGTGCCGGTGGGCGTGGGTGTGCTGATCGGCACTCCGGCCGCCCTGCTGGCCAGTAGACTGCTCAGCAGCGTGCTTTTCCGCACCCCCCAGCATGACCCCGTGGCTTTCGCGGCAGCCGCCGCACTGCTCCTGGCCGTGGCCACTGCCGCCCTCTACATCCCGGCCCGCCGGGCCAGCCGCATCGACCCCGCCTCCATCCTGCGCGCCGATGCACCCTAGGCTGCGCAATTCCCAACCCCCAATTCCCAACTCACAAACGCGGCTTGGGAGTTGTGCTAGTTGCCCTCTGCGAATTGGCAGCGGCGATCAGCATCACGCCGCCTCCCACGGTCCTTTACTACTGAACTGCCGCCGGGAGGGTGGGAGGCGCATCCTTGCGGCGATGGGCACAACGCACTTTTGGCGCCACCGCGCCCCTCGACCGCCGATCCGATGCCATGAAGGCGCCCCAACTCCTACTTTCGGAAGTTGGCCTTGAGCACTTTTTTGCGCAGGCGGTAGGCGGCCGGGGTGACTTCCACCAGTTCGTCGTCGGCGATGAACTCGATGGCCTGCTCCAGGCTGAGCTTGCGGGGAGGAGCCAGGTGTTCCAGCTCTTCGCCGGTGGAGGAGCGCACGTTGGTGAGCTTGCGTTCGCGGGTGATGTTGACGTCGAGGTCGTTGCCCCGCTTGTGCTCGCCCACGATCATGCCCTCGTAGACCTCGGTCCCAGGCGGTACGAAAAGGTCTCCGCGGGGAGCCAGATTGCCCACGGCGTAGGGAGTCACCCGTCCCGCGCGGTCGGCGATCAGCGCGCCCGTATTGCGGCGGGGAATCTCGCCCTGCCATTCCTGCCAGGACTCGAACTGGTGATGGAGGACGCCGGTTCCCCGCGTTTCGGTGAGGAATTCCCCGCGAAAGCCGATCAGTCCCCGTGAAGGGGCCACGAACTGCAGGCGGACGCGTCCGCTGCCGTGGTTGACCATCTCTTTCATGCGGCCTTTGCGCTGTCCCAGGTTCTTTGTGACGGCTCCCACGTACTCCTCGGGCAGGTCGATGAAGACCGTCTCGTAGGGCTCGTGCAGACGGCCCTCGATGTCGCGGGTGATGACCTGGGGCTTGCCCACGCTCAGTTCGTAGCCCTCGCGGCGCATCATCTCGATGAGGATGGCCATCTGCAGCTCGCCGCGCCCCGAAACCTTGAAGGCGTCGGGCGAATCGGTGTCCTCCACCTTGACGGCCACGTTGTGAAGGGCTTCCTTGAGGAGGCGTTCGCGCAGCTTCCGCGAGGTCACGTGGGTGCCTTCGCGTCCCGACATGGGCGAGTCGTTGATACGGAAGATCATCGACAAGGTGGGCTCGTCGACGTCGATGAAGGGCAGCGCCCGCGGCTCTTCGGGATCGGAGACGGTTTCGCCGATGGAAATCTTGTCGGTGCCGGCCAGGGCGATGATGTCTCCCGCCCGCGCTTCCTCGATGGGGACGCGCTTGAGGTTGGAGTAACCCATCAGGTGAGTCACCTTGGCGCGGCTGACGCTGCCGTCGCGGTGGCAGCAGGAGATTTCCTGGCTCTTGCGGATGCGTCCGTTGAAGACGCGTCCGATGGCCAGACGCCCCACGTAGTCGTCGTAGTCGAGGTTGATGACCAGGAACTGAAGCGGGGCCTGCGGATCGTAAAAGGGAGCCGGCACGGTGCGCACGATCTCTTCGAAGAGGGGCTGCAGGGAGTGATCCTGGCCTTCGGGTTGGAGGCGGCAGATTCCCTCCCGGGCCACGCAGTAAAAGACCGGGAAGTCGATTTGCTCTTCCGAGGCGTCGAGGTCGATGAAGAGGTCGTAGATCTCGTCCAGCACCTGGGCGGGACGGGCGTCGGAGCGGTCGATCTTGTTGATGACCACGATGGGCGTCAGCTCGGCTTCCAGAGCCTTGCGCAGCACGAAGCGGGTCTGGGGCAGGGGACCTTCGGCGGCGTCCACCAGCAGGAGCACGCCGTCCACCATCTTGAGGGTGCGCTCCACCTCGCCTCCGAAGTCGGCGTGTCCGGGGGTGTCGACGATGTTGATGCGGGTGGGACCGTAGTCGATGGCCGTGTTCTTGGCCATGATGGTGATGCCCCGCTCGCGCTCCAGGTCGATGGAGTCCATGATGCGCTCGGCCACTTCCTGATTGTCGCGGAAGATGCCGCTCTGCTTGAGCATGGCGTCCACCAGCGTGGTCTTGCCGTGGTCGACGTGGGCGATGATGGCCAGATTGCGCACGTCCTCACGCCGCTGCAGCCCTTGTTCCTGTACCGTTTCGCGTTCCATCACACCATTCAAAATCGCACCTCGCTAGAAGCCGGTAAGCATACCACGGCGAGGTGGCTCATAGTGCGGAGCTCTTGAAGGCGGCAGGGGCGGCGCGCTCCGCCGGCAGTCATTGGACTAGTTCCCGTCGATGAATTCCCGCATCTTACCGATGGAGGTATTGATGTTTTCATCCAGGGTGTGGCCGGAAGACTTGCGGGGTTTGAAGGAGTGGTCGCCGTCGGGGAGGTACTCGACGCTGATGGCGTCGGAGAGGGTGTAGCCGGCAATCTCCTCGGGCTTGCCGAAAGGATCGCGTTCGCCTTGAAGGATCAGGGTGGGAGTGGTCAGGTCCTCAAGGTGCTCGGTGCGCAGGTTTTGAGGGCGTCCCGGAGGGTGGAAGGGGTAGCCCAGGCAGATAAGGCCGGTCACTCGGAACTCGTCTGCGACCATGCTGGCGATGCGTCCGCCCATCGACTTGCCGCCGATGAAGAGGGGCTGGGAAGGGAACTCGGCGCGGGCGTCCTCGATGGCTTCTTTCCAGGCCGCCAGCAGCTTGGGCGGGCGGTCGGGCGGGCGGAGCCGGCCATCCTGGCGGCGCTGCTGCATGTAGGGAAACTCGAAGCGGATCACGCGCACCCCGCCTTGCGCCATTGCTCGCGCCAGCGAGTCCATGAAGGGCGTATCCATGGCCGCTCCCGCGCCATGGGCCAGAATCAGGGAGGCTTTTGCTTGCCCGCTGGGCTCGTCGACAATCCAGTGTTCTTTCATGTGAGATTTTCAATCTCACCCTCCATTGCCTTGGCGAAGGAGGGTCCGTTTTCAATCGGCTTTGACCCGCTCCTCCATGGTAGCCAGCCTCCAGGCCAGGGCGAAAATATGGCGCGCCACGGCTGTGGTCTTGGCGAAGTCGATCTTGTCGACCGTGTCCGAGGGACGGTGGTAATCCTCGTGGATACCGCTGAAGAAGAAGATGAAAGGCACCTCGTGTTTGCCGTAGTTCCAATGGTCGGAGCGGTAGTAAAGGCGCGAGGGGTGGGACGGGTCGTTCAGGGTGTAGTCGAAGTCGAGCTTCTCGAAGTCCTGGTTGGTGGAGATGTTGATGTCGTGCAGTTGACGGCTTATGCGGTCGGCACCGATCACGTAGACGCCGTTGGGCCCGGTGAGCAGGCTGTTGCCGGGGCCTGATGCGTCCTCGCCCTTGGACCGTCCGATCATGTCCATGTTGAGGTTGGCGACGATGGACTCGAGGGGGACGGCCGGGGCTACGTCGGTGTTGTAACGCGAACCCAGCAGCCCCTCTTCTTCTCCGCTGTGAAACATGACCAGAATGGAACGGCGGGGGGGGAAGGCGGCGAAACTCTGGGCGATCTCGAGGACGGCGGCCACGCCCGAAGCGTCGTCGTCGGCTCCTGGAAAGATGGTGCCGTCATCGCGCGTCTCGAGATGGTCCTGATGCGCGCTGATGACGATGTGCTGGTCCTTGAGTCCGGGGTCGGACCCTTCCAGGATCCCCGCCACGTTGGCCACCTTGAAGATCTCTTCGTCCATGGCCACCTGGGCCTCGGCCCGGATTCCCAAGCTCCTGGGCGTCATGTCGAATTTGGGGGGAGGATCGTAGGCGATGTCGAGAACGAGTCCCGCTGCCGTCAGCAGGGGGGCTGCCGAGTCCGGGGTGAGGATGACGGCCGAAGGCCGGTTGACGGAAGGGCTTTCAACCAGACTCACCTGGTCGCGGCTGAGGATGAAGCGCTTGAAGGTGGGCCGGCGCATCACGCGCAGAAACCGTTCGGGAGGCATGGACAGGAAGCCCGCCGCTCCAGCCCGGCTGGCCATGACCGACTTTTCGCCGGCATCGGGGACATCGTCCATGCCCGCGGGACCCCCCGAGAGCGCGAAGGCGACCTTGCCTTGCAGGTCGAGGTCGGCGTAGTCGTCATGTCCCTGCTCGGGGGCGGAAATGCCGTAGCCGACGAAGACCACCTCGCCTTGAAAGTCCACCGAGGGGCCGTCCAGCACGAACTCGCCGTAGCGAAAGCTATGTTCGGTTCCCTGATTGGAGGTCAGGGTCAGCAAGCTGTCCTGGGGTTTGGGAAGCGATCTGCGCACGTCGTATTCCTGGAGGAACGATCCCTCCACCGCTCCCTTGAATCCGTAAGCCCGCAGGCGAGAAGCCAGGTAGCGGTTGACCACGGCCAGTTGAGGGCTGAGGGTGTAGCGTCCGCCCAGTTCCGGAGAGGCCAGAAACTCGATGTGCATGCGCAATTCGTCGGCATTGATGGTGCCCAGCGACTTGTCGGGGAGATCGGGAAGGGTGCTTCCCTGCAAAAGGAAAGAAACCGTAAGCAGCAGCGCCAGAGCCGGAAGGCCCAGGCGAAACGATGAGCGCGTTCTCATGTGATTCTCCAACTTCTTCGATATCCGAGCCGTCATTATAGCCTCTCGACGCCCCGAAGAGTCGGTTCGGCCATGGGCGGAGGCAATGGTCCTGAAGATGGATTGACGGTAACAGGGCCGGAATTGTTCCAAGCTCGCTTGAGAAGCGTCTTGCCCCTCTTGTGAGTTAGGCCCTTGGAAGTGGGGCCTTGGCGCAAGCCCATGACGGAAGGCGGCGGGGAATCGGAGGATTCAATGGGGGCTCCCCGCCGCCTCCCTGAGGGGCAACGCAGTCGCCCGCGCTCCCTGCTGCCTCCGGACCCTCTCCGGCCCGCAGCAGATCCGCCGTCCGGGCGGACGGCACGCGCTCAAGAATCCGACTGCTTAACCCTTCATATCGGGTGGGTGCCCGCTGGTCTTTACCGGCTCCGGTCGAGGCAGCGGTTATCAGGGCAGCGCTTTGGCGTAGAAGCCGGCGACGTCGGATTTGAGTTGGCGCAGCGAGGGCTGGTGGATGTACATCATGTGGCCCGACTCGTAGTAGCCCATCTCCACGTTGGGCCGCAGTTGAGGGTCCAGTCCCAGGTGGGAGAAGGTGTACTCGGTGGCGAAGTAGGGAGTGGCGAAGTCGTAGTAGCCGTTGGCCACGAAGACGCGCAAGTAGGGATTCTGGGTCATGGCCCGGCGCAGGTCTTCTCCGACGTCCACATAGCTGTTCTCGAACTCGCTGAAGTTCCAGGGCCGCACGCGTCCGGTGAGGATCTCGTAAGGCAGGTCGCTGGGATAGCCGAGCTCTTGGCGCACATAGTGCTTGAGGGCCGCCGAAAAGGGGCCTTCGATGGCGGCGTAGCTGGGATCGTATTCGTAGCGCTCTCCCCCGGAGTCGCGGTCGATGCCCTTGAAGCGGCTGTCCAGGCGTCCGACCGTGCGGGCCTGGTCGCGCAGCAGTTCCTTGGTGAAGCGCCCCAGCGGCAGGCGCAGGTCGTTTTGCAGCACGAACTCGGCCGTCAGTCCGGTCAGGCCGGCCACCGATTGGGCGATGGCGTCGCGTTCGGACCCGCTCAGCCGGTCACCCCGCAACAGGGCGCTGGCGTAGGCGCCCAGCGCGAACTCCTCCGAGCGGTCTAGGACTTCGCGCAGGGAGAGGTCCTGCAAGGCCGGAGCAAGCTGCCGGTGGTACCAGGCGGTAGCGGTGTAGGTGGGGAAGTGCAGCAGGTAGGGGAGGTCGTTGCCGACGTTGAAATCGACCGTCTGGAAATTGAGGATGCTGGAGACCAGCACGATGCCGTTGAGGTACATGCCGAACTGCTGCTGCAGATAGCTGGAAAGCCCCGCGGCCCGGGTGGTGCCGTAGCTCTCCCCGGCCAGAAACTTGGGCGAGTTCCAGCGTCCGTAGCGCACGCAATAGAGGCGGATGAACTCGCCTACCGAGGAGATGTCCTCACGCAAGCCGTGGAAGTCCTTGGCCTTTTCATCGTCTGGAGCCCGCGAAAAGCCGGTGGAGACGGGATCGATAAAAACCAGGTCGCTGAGGTCCAGCCAACTGTAGGGATTGTCGGCCAGTCCGCCGGGGGGCGGCAGCATGAAGCCGTCCTCGTCCATGCGCACCCGCTTGGGTCCCACCCCGCCCAGGTGCAGCCACACCGAGGACGATCCGGGGCCGCCGTTGAAGGTGAAGGTGACCGGACGGGAGGCGCTGTCGTCGACGCCTTCTTTCACATAGGCGATGAAGAAGACCTCTGCCTTAGGCGTGCCGTCCTCTTCTTTGAGCAGCAGGGTTCCGGCGGTGGCCTGGTAGTCGATGACCTGGCCTCCGATGGTGACCGAGTGCCGGGTGGTATTGGTCCGCTCCTCGAGTTCCTTGCCGCCCTCGGCCATGTGGCCGTCGTCAGCGTCCTGGGCTGGAAGAGCCGGAAGTTGCAGCAGGGCCACCAGGGCCAAATAGACCAGTTGCTTCATGTTATTCCACCCTTTCAAGGGTTCGGTTTCCCTCTGATTAGACAGCCAGGGTTCCGCCCTAGCCGCGCTTCGCTTGCTGCGGGCTGCACCCTGGGCTAGGCGAATCGCTCCCTTTCAGGGAGCCCGGACTTGACTATCAACGCAGTCGCTGCATGCCCTCCGAAGCCTTGCGCGAAGGAGGGCGCTGGCGGATCGCTCGCCTTCAGCCAGCCCGGACTTGTTCTTCAACACAGTCACTCTCCCCTCCGTAGCTGTGCCAAGAGGAGCGAGCTACAGGGCCAGCAGGAAGGGTTCTTCCAGGGCTTCGCAGATCCAGCGCAGGAAGCGGGCGGCGTCGGCGCCGTCGATGATGCGGTGGTCGTAGGAAAGCGACAGGGGCATCATCAACCGCGGCACCCACTCGCCGTCCTGCCAGACGGGCACCTTGCTTCCGCGCGAGACGCCCAGAATGCAGACCTCCGGCCAGTTGACGATGGGCGTGAAGGAGGTGCCTCCGATGCCGCCCAGGTTGGTCAGGGTGCAGCTTCCGCCTTGCATTTCCTCCAGCGACACCTTGCCGTCGCGGGCCCGGCCGGCCACCTCTCCCAGTTCCACGGCGATCTCGATAATGCCTTTCTGGTCAACGTTGCGCAGGACGGGAACCAGCAGTCCCCGCGGCGTATCGACGGCCACGCCCAAGTGGATGTATTTCTTGAGGTGAACCACCTCTTGCCGCACGTCGATGGAAGCGTTGAACTGGGGGAACTCCTTGAGGGCCGCGGCCATGACCTTGAGCAGGATGGCCGTCACGGTCAGCTTGCCGCCCGCTTTCTCGGCCCGTGAGGCGAACTGCTTGCGCAGCCTTTCCAAATCGGTGATGTCGGCCTGGTCGTGCTGGGTGACGTGGGGAATTTGGGTCCAGGCGTTGGCCATGGCCTTGGCGGTGGCCCGGCGCACGTTGGAGAACTTCTCCGTCTCGACCTCGCCCCACTTGCTGAAGTCGGGCAGGGAAGGCGCCGCTGCCGCCGCCGGACCGCGGGCCTCCCCGGCGTGAGCCACCACG
This sequence comes from Acidobacteriota bacterium, assembly GCA_035471785.1. Taxonomy (NCBI): domain Bacteria; kingdom Pseudomonadati; phylum Acidobacteriota; species Acidobacteriota bacterium. The sequence goes on along the minus strand of DATIPQ010000040.1, from coordinate 69,935 downwards.
TCGGACTCCGAAATCCGTCCCAGCGGCCCGCTGCCTTTGACCTGCGAGATGTCGATGCCCTTCTCGCGGGCCAGGCGGCGTACTGAAGGGGCAGCAGGGACCAGGTTGCCTTTGACGGGTTCGAAGTCTTGCGAGGGCTCGTCCTTTTCAGCTTCCGGCTCTTCGGCAGCCTCTGCCTCTTCTTGGGCGTCTTTCTCTTCCTCAGCGTCCTCTTCTTGCTCAGCGTCCTCCTTGCCTTCGCCCGCGCCGCTCTCGTCGATCTTGAAGACGGTCTGGCCCACCTTGGGCTCATCGCCGTCCTTGACCAGAATCTCTTCCACCACTCCGGCCATGGAAGAGGGCACTTCCATGACGGCCTTGTCGGTCTCCAATTCCATCAGCGGCTGGTCGACTTCCACCCGGTCGCCTTGGGAAACCAGGATGCTGACGACGGTGCCCTTCTCGATGCCTTCGCCCAATTCCGGGAGTTTGAATTCGCTCATAATCTATTCATCCAGCGGTTGCCAGGGGGAGTCTCAAGTCAGCAGGGGATCGGTCTTGTCGGGATCGATCTCCAGGTCTTCGATGGCCTTCTTGACCACCTCCCACCCGATTGTCTTCTCTTGAGCCAACAGCGTCAACGCGGAGAGGATCATCCAGCGGTAGTCGACTTCGAAGAAGTCGCGCAGGGCCTCGCGCGACTCGCTGCGCCCGAATCCGTCGGTGCCCAGGCAGTGAAAAGGCAGCGGCATCCAGCGGGCAAAGGACTCGGGAAGGGCCTTGACGTAGTCGGTCGAGGCCACCGCCACGCCGGCCTCATCGGCAAAGGCCGCTGTGAGGAAGGGCTGGCGCTGCTTCTGGCCCGGATGGAGCAGGTTGTGGCGTTCAGCCGACATGCCGTCCTGGTAGAGTTCCTTGAAGGAAGTCAAGCTCCAGACGTCGGTTGAAACGCCGTAATCCTCTTCCAGAATGCCCGCCGCCTTGAGGGCGTCGTTCATGATGGCTCCGGCGCTCAGCAGGTGAGCCTTCTTTGCTTTCTTGGCCGGTTTTTCGGACGAGGGCCGAAAGCGGTAGACGCCTTTGAGTATGCCCTCCGTCACCTCCTCCCCCTGCGGCATCCTGGGCATCTCGTAGTTGTCGTTTTCCACCGTCAGGTAGTAGAAGATGTCCTCCTGCTCCTGGTACATGCGGCGGAGGCCTTCGCGGATGATGACCGCCAGCTCGAAGGCGAAGGCGGGGTCGTAGCACTTGAGGGTGGGGCAGGGATAGGCCAACAGGTGGCTGTGCCCGTCCTCGTGCTGCAATCCTTCGCCGTTGAGGGTGGTGCGCCCGGCCGTTCCTCCCACCAGAAAGCCCCGGCAGTGCATGTCGCCCGCGGCCCAGGCCAGATCGCCGATGCGCTGAAACCCGAACATGGAATAGAAGATGTAAAAGGGGATGGCGGGGACGCCGTGGGTGGCATAGGCTGTCCCGGCGGCGATAAAGGAAGACATGGAACCGGCCTCGGTGATGCCTTCTTCCAGGATCTGCCCGTCGACGGCCTCTTTGTAGTACATCAGGCTGCCTTTGTCGACGGGTTCGTAGTTTTGCCCCAGGGCGGAGTAGATTCCGAACTTGGAAAAGAGCGCCTCCATGCCGAAGGTGCGGGCCTCGTCGGGGACGATAGGCACCACGAATTTACCCAAATCCTTGTCGTTGAGCAGGGTGCGCAGCACGTTGACGAAGGCCATGGTGGTGGACACTTCACGGCCTTGGGTGCCCTCGGCGAACGGCTTGATGAAATCGTCCCCCGGCGCCTCCACCGAGGGGCAGTCCACCACCCGCCGGGGCAGCGGACCTCCCAGCTCCTGGCGCCGCTCCTTGAGGTAGCGGATGACGTCGCTGTCTTCGTCCGGTTTGAGGAAGGGAAGCTCGCCCACCTTGTCGTCGGAGATGTCGTCTTGCAGTTGCAAGGCGTCGCGGTACTCTTTGGCCTGCTCATCATTGAGCTTCTTCTGCTGGTGGGCGATGTTCTTGCCGGCCGCCGCCGCTCCCATCCCGAATCCCTTGACCGTCTTGGCCAGGATCGCCACCGGACGTCCGTCGGAATCGAGGGCCGACTTGTAGGCGTTGTAGATCTTGACCAGGTCGTGTCCGCCCCGTCCCAATTCTTTGATCTGCTGATCGGAGTAGTCTTCCACCATTTCCAGCAGGCGCGGATGGGCGCCGAAGAACTTCTCGCGGATGTAGGATCCTGATTCGACGCTGAATTTCTGGTAGTCGCCGTCCACCACCTGGCTCATGCGCTGCACCAGCAGGCCTTCTTCGTCCTGGGCCAGCAGCTCGTCCCAGCCCGATCCCCAGATGCACTTGATGACCCGCCAACCGCTGCCGCGGAAGGCGCCTTCCAATTCCTGGATGATCTTGCCGTTGCCGAAGACCGGACCGTCCAGCCGCTGCAGGTTGCAGTTGATGACGAAGATGAGGTTATCGAGCCGTTCGCGGGATGCGCGGGTGAGCTGGCCCAGCGATTCCGGCTCGTCCATCTCGCCGTCGCCCATGAAGCACCACACCCGGCTGGACGAAGTGTCCTTGAGGCCCCGGTTGAGCAGATAGCGGTTGAAGCGGGCCTGGTAGATGGCCATGATCGAGGCCAGTCCCATGGATACGGTGGGAAACTCCCAGAAATCGGGCATCAGCCAGGGATGGGGATAGGAGGGCAGTCCGGGCTCGTCCTGAAGTTCGCGGCGGAAATTGATCAGGTGCTGCTCGCTCAGGCGGCCCTCCAGGAAGGCCCGGGCGTAGATGCCGGGGGAGCCGTGTCCCTGGAAGAAGATCTGATCCCCCCGCGAGTCCTCGCTGTGGGCCCGCAGGAAGTGATTGAAGGCGACTTCCATCAGGTGGCTGGAGGAGGCGTAGGTTGAGATGTGCCCGCCGATGCCGTCGGAGCGCTTGTTGGCCCGTACCACCATGGCCATGGCGTTCCAGCGGATGATGGACGAGAGTCTTTGTTCAAGTTCGACGTCGCCGGGGTATTCGACCTGATCCTGGGCGGGGATGGTGTTGAGGTAGGGCGTGGAGGCCGAGAACCTGAGGTCGACGCCCCTGCGCCGGGCGTAGCCTTTCAACTTATCGATGATTTCGGCGACACGCTCTTCTCCGGCGTCTTTGAGGACGTACTCCAGAGACTCCAGCCATTCGCGGTTTTCGATCTCGATATAGCGTTGGCGTTCGCTATTTTCCTGACCCTGGCCCATCAAATTCTCCCGTCCGCATCTATGTGGGCCGGCCCGGCCCTTTTCCGGCCAGCCCAGACGGCTCAAAACTCTACCGCATCAAAGAAACACAAGACTACCACTGATGCCGGAAAGGATGCATCGCGACGTCTACAGGTTCCCATTCAGGCGCCGGCATGCTTCGTGGTAGACTGCCGCCATGAGGGGAGCCGCGTGTTTGCTGCTTGCCGCAGTGCTGGTTTCAGGGTGCGCCAAGAAGATGGACCTGGTGCCTGCGCCCGACCCGGCGGGAGCCGGCGTCTCGACCATGTGTCAGATGGAGCGGGAACTGTTGTTGGTCAGCGTGATCAATCGCGGAAAGGACCACACCTACTCCTCGACTACCGTGGTGCGCTTCGGTGACGGACCGGAAAAGGTCCTTCCGACCCATCCCGTTCCACCCGGCGGCACGGTTCAAGTCTCCGTTACCTTGCCCCCGGAATGCCTCAGCGGCGACGGTTGTACCTACACCGTCACCGCCGACGGCCGCTACGACATCCCCGAAACCGACGAAGACAACAACGTCTACCGCGGCTCCTGCCGCCCCTGAATTCATGCGAATTGAACATCGAATGTTCAGATTACATGATCGCCGCAGGGACTCTTGCTCCAGCTACTCGCGCGTCAGCAAGCCCTTGTCGAGGTGGTAGCGGGCCGAGGCGTAGTCGGCGGCGCGGGGGTCGTGGGTGACCATGATGATGGTCTTGCCGTAGTCCTGATTGAGTCCCTTGAGAATCTCCAGCACCTCGCTGGCCGAGTCGGCGTCCAGGTCTCCGGTGGGCTCGTCGGCCAGGATGAAGGTGGGGTCGGTGACGATGGCGCGGGCGATGGAGACGCGTTGTTCCTGTCCGCCCGAGAGTTGGCGGGGATAATGCTTCATGCGGTCGGAGAGTCCCACCAGGTCCAAAGCCGTATTGACATGCTCGCTGCGCTCTTTCTTGGACAGCGAGGTCAGCAGCAGCGGCAGCTCCACGTTTTCGTAGGCGGTCAGCACGGGAATCAGGTTGAAGTGCTGGAAGATGAAGCCCACGTGGTGGTTGCGCCAGTCGGCCATCTGACTTTCCGAGAGCGAGGTCAGGTCGATGTCGGAGAGATGAATGCTGCCGCTGGTCGGCTGGTCGATTCCCGCCAGGATGTTGAGCAGGGTGGTCTTGCCCGAGCCCGAAGGACCCATCAAGGAGATGAACTCGCCCTCGTGAATGATCAGTTTGATGTCCTGCAGGGCATGCACCTCCTCGGCGCCCTTGCGGTAGATCTTGCTCAGATTGTTGAGGGCGATGAGCACCGCTCCCGAGGCTCGGCGAGAAGCTGCAGGGGCGGTTTGAGGCTGAGGTTGGCTGGAGTGCTCATGACCGGTTTGCTGTTCGATGTTTGCAGGACTCATTATTCTTCTCCATTGACTTGGGGCTCAGCGTCCCTTTGGGGCGGACGCATGAACCTGACTCGGGCGTCCATGTCGGGACGCAGGTAATCGTCAGGCTGCAATATCTGCACCTTGACCTGAATGGTGGCCTTCTGGCGGTCGGCCTCGGGGGCGATCTCGGCGATCTCGCACTCATAAGTGCGGTCAGGGTAAGCCTCGGGCACCATCTCACAAAGTTGCTCCGGACTGATCTTCTTGAAGTCGGACTGGCTGATGTCGAGTTCCACCTGCAGGTCGTCGAGGTCGGCCAGCGCCACCACGGCCGACTTGGCTCCCAGATCGCCCGCGAAAGAGGTGGTGATCATCTCGCCCACCTCGGCGATGCGCTGCAAGACGGTGCCGTTGACGGGCGCACGGATTTCGGTGGCGTCGAGCAGAGCCCGGAAGTATTCGAGGTTGGCCTGGGCGCGGGCCACATCGCTGCGGGCCCGGGCAATCTGTTCCTTGCGCGGTCCCAGCCTGGCCAGCCGGTGGTCTTTCTCGGCCACTTCAACCGCGGCACGGGCCATGTCATAGCGGGTGCTGGCGTTGTCGACCTCCTGCTGGGAGACGACGGCGCTGTCGAGCAGCGACTTGAGACGCTCCCATTCCAGCTTGGCGAAATCGGCTTCCGCCTGACGGCGCTGAAGTTCGGCCTTGGCACGGGCGATCTCCTCAGGACGGCTGCCTGCCTCCAGCTCGGCCAGGACGGCCCTGGCGGATTGCAGGTCGGCTTGGGCCTGATCGACCTGGGCTTGGAATTCGCGGTCGTCGAGCTTGACCAGCAACTCGTCCTTCTTGACTTTGTCGCCCTTGTCGACGCCGATCCAGGCCACTTTTCCGGTCACCTTGGAGCCCAGCGAGATGCGGTGGTGGGCCACCACGTAGCCGGAGGCCACCAGCACGTCGCGCGAGGGCCGAGGTCCGCTGGGCGAGGCCGGGTCCGAGGAGCCGCCGGGGCGGGGCGCATCGGCATCGTCGGCCCTGGAGGCGATCTCGGCCGGAGGAGCCGGACGCAGCAGCAGGTATCCGATAGAGGCCGCGCTGACCAGCAGCAGCACGAAGAAGGCTGCCTTCCAGGTCCCGCCGCTGCTGCTGATGCGGGCCTTCTTGGCGGAATCGATTTTAAGAGCGCTGAGGTCTTTTTTCATGACGTTATCCCGTTGTTGGCGCGGATCTCAGCATGGTATACGGGTGTCATCAGATCTTTCTTCATCAATCCCTCAAGGCGTCGATCAGGCGGATGCGGGCAGCCCGCAGGGCGGGCAGGAAGCCTCCCGCCACGCCCACCCCCAGCGCGAAGACGATTCCGGCCACCAGGAGAGGCGGAGTGATGCGGAACTGGAAGAGGATTTCGCTGAAGCTTCCGTTGGTGCCCATGTTGGCGGTACCGGTGGTGATTCCGTTCAACGGCAGGGCCATGAGGCACCCCAGGATTCCCGCCAGCAGCGTCAGCAGCATGGCCTCCACCATGAAGGAACTGAGGATGCTGCGCCTTTTGAAGCCCAGGGCGCGCAGGGTGGCGATCTCTTTGACCCGCGCCATGATGGTCCCATACATCATGTTCATGGCGGCAAAACAGGCCCCGATCCCCATCATGACGGCCACGAAGGTGCCCAGCACCAGCACCGGACCCGCCGACGAGGTCTGGTCGGCGAAATACTGACGCTGGGGAATCGCCTGCAGGTCGATGTTGCGGTCTTCGTCGATGCGCTTTCGGATGTCCTCGACGGCTTGCAGGTCCTGGGCCCGCAGCAGGATGGAGCTGTGGATGGGACGCTGCCATTCCTGGGCGATATCGCTGTGGGACGTCATGATCTCGGAGTCATAGGCCGATCCGCCGGTCTCGAAGATGCCCACCACCGTCCAGGGGGCATCGTTGATGAGCGGCGTGTCGCCTAACCGAAATCCGTCGAAACGCTGAGAGGCCGAGCGGCTGACGATGATTTCGCGTACGCCGGACTCGAAGGTGCGTCCTTCCACAATGCGCAGTTCGGGACGCAGCTTGAGTCCCTGTTCGCCCATGCCCCGCATGGTCAGGTTGGTCTCTTCTCCGCTGGAGCGCGGCCAGTTGATGACCACCACGACTTCTCCCGACGCCAGGGGCTTGCCCTCCTCGTCGCTGGCGACGCCGGGAAGCTCGCGTACGGTGGCGAAGTTGTTGAGTCCGTAGTAGGAATTGACCTCGTTGCGGGAGCCCTTGCGGATGACGATGAGCTGATCGCTGTGTCCGGTGTCGGTGAAGGCCGAGGTCAAGCCGCCCACCATGGCCATCATGACGATGACGATGGCCACGGTCAGCCCCACGCCCGCCGCCGTCAGGAGGGTGCCGACGCGGCGGTTCCACATGCTTCTGAGATTGTATTTGATGGGGATCTTCATGATTTCATTCCTTTGGGGCAGGGACTAAACGATGCGGCGCATGGCGTCGACCACCGAAATGCGGGCAGCCCTCCAGGCCGGGATACCCGAGGCCAGCAGTCCCACCATGGCTCCGATGAAGACGCAAAAGCCGATGATCCAGGGACGTACCGCCAGGCGGGGGATGAATCCGGCACCCACTCCCGTGGCGCCGAAGAAAGCCCAGGCGGCCATCGACCCGATGAAGGCGGCCAGCGCCGCCAGCAACACCGACTCGCTCAGCAGCAGCGAGAGGATGAGGCGGGTGCGGAAACCCAGGGCCTTGAGGACGGCGATCTCGCGTCCCCGCTCGCGGATGGCCATGGCCATGGTGGTGGCGGCCACCAGGATGACGGTGAACACCACCACGCCGCAAATGCTGCTGATGAGGTACTGAATATTGCCCAGCATCTGTATGAATCCCAGGATGAAGGCCCGCTCGGTCTCGGTCTTGGTGGGCGGGTTGGCGTTGCGGAAAGCGGCGTCGATGGCTTCCGCCACCCGGGGTACATCTTCTTTAGAGGCGGCTCGGACGTTGTAGGTACCGGTGAAGTTGGCGCGTCCCAGGCCCTCGTTGAAGTAGTCCCAGTGGTAGTAGAAGGTCATATCGTCGTCATTGCCCCCCTGGTAGATGGCGCGGATGGTCAGCTCGGGCTGGATCTGGTTGAAGAGCGGCGAGATGAGGGTGATGCGGTCTCCCAATTCCCATCCCATCTGTTTCGCCAAATTGGCTCCCACCAAGGCCCCCGTACGGTCGTTCTTGAAGGCCTCCTTCTGCTCCTCTGGGAGCTGCAGGTCAGGATAGACCTTGAAGAAACCGTCTGGGTTGACGGAAAAGTTGGCGAAAAACTGGGAGGGGTCTTTCCAGTATCCGCCGAACCACATCGATCCCACCACGGCTTCCACCCCTTCGATCTGAGCGATTTTCTCGCGGTAAGCGATGGGCAGCGTGTTGAAGAGGGATACGCGGTGGCGGACGATCAGCCGCAGGGCCGAATCGGGCGTCTCGGGCGGGTCCACCAACTGCACCAGCACCGTCAGCAGAGTGGCTACCAGAAATAGCGAGACGGCAATGGAGCTGACGGTGAGAAACGTGCGCCGCTTGTTGCGCAGCATATTCTTGATGAGGAGGCGTAGGAATTTCATTACTCGGTCTCCGGTTTTTTCTCGACCATCTCATTGTGCAGGCTCGAGCGCATCGACTCAATCCCTTTCCGGTGAATGGCGGGTTTGCCACGGTGAATGGCGGAGACCATAGGTGAAAGGGAGCGCCCATCGATCTCATTGGCTCCCAAATGCAACTACAATGGTGAACTTTGAACGACTGCCAAGGAGGATTGATGCAGAAGATTCACTCGGTCGAATCCGTCACGCTGGCCGTACTCGACAGCGATCCCAATCAACTGCTGGTCACTGCCCTGGGACACGTGGTCTCTTCGGGCTGGACCGATTCCCAGCTTTTGGAATACAGCTCCACCGACGCTCCCGAAGGGGGCATCCTCAAATTTGATTTTGCGGCCCGACCGCCCCAGGGCGCGGTTCTGCCCTCCCGTTTTCCCATCCTGGCCCAGTGCGCCATCGAGGTCGATATCGCCTCTGTCAAGGGGGTGCGGGTGCGGTCCTCTTCCAATGAGGCGCTGCGCAACCTGCGGGTCGGCGCCGAACGCCACGCCGTGGTCGAAGGGACCCGCGGGCTGCGCGATTTGGCCGGCCAGGGCAAGTTCTCCTGGGGACTGCCGCCCGAAGCCTACCTGCGTCCCGACCAGGCCGCCGGCGAGGTGGAGCAGCAGCCCGGCGTCCTGCTGGGCGGCACCCTCCGAAAAGAGCCCGTGGTGGCCGGCGAAGGCACGGGATTGTTCCTCTACGACGTGCTGGTCGAAGTGGATGCCGAAGACATTCCCCAGGCCGGCGACTACGTGGATATGCTGGTCGTGGCCCGGGGCCAGTTCGAACTCAAGAGCTATCCGCGCCGAGGCAAGGTCTGGACTTTCGTAGCCGAAAACATGCGTCCCCACAGCTCGGCCGAGTAACAACTGAGTGCAAGCTGGAAGTCGGCGCGTGATAATCTGTTGAATATGAAGAAGATCGACCTTGCCGCCTTCGAAAGCGAGATCGAAGTGCGGCAAATGCGCCGCGACGATTTCGAGCAGATCCGCGCACTTCATCAGGAATGTCTGCCCCATGACAGCCGCTGGCAGCGGCAAGAGCTGGAAAGCCAGCTCGAACAGTTCCCCGAAGGTCAGTTAGTCGTCGAGTACGACGGACGCGTGGTGGCCTCGTCCAACAGCCTCATCGTCGACTTCGACGAATACGATGAGCACCACGACTGGGACGCCATTTCAGGCGACGGGTTCATCCGCAATCACGATCCCCAGGGAGACACTCTCTACGGCATCGAGATCATGGTGCACCCCGAGTTCCGCGGCATGAAGCTGGCCCGCCGCCTCTACGAAGCCCGCAAGACCCTGTGCCGCGAGCGCAACCTCAAGCGCATGCTGGTAGGCGGACGCATCCCCAACTACCACCGTTACAAAGACAAGATGACGGCGCGCGAGTACGTCCAGCAGGTGCTCGACCGCAACATCCACGATCCAGTACTGACCACCCAACTCTCCAACGGGTTCATCCTCAAGCGGCTGCTGCCCAACTACCTCGAGGAAGACACCGAGTCGGACGGATGGGCCACTCTGCTGGAGTGGGCCAACATCGACTACCGTCCCAGCCACCGCAAGTACCGCCCGTCGCGTCCGGTGCGCATCTGCGTGGTGCAGTACCAGATGCGGCGCATCGACAGCTTCGAGGACTTCGCCCAGCAATGCGAGTTCTTCATCGACGTGGCTTCGGGATACAAGGCCGACTTTCTGCTTTTTCCCGAACTGCTGACGACTCAGATGCTGTCTTTCGTCAAGGCCACCGACCCGGCCGAGGGCATCCGCGAGCTGACCGGCTTCACCGAGCGCTACCTGGAGTTCTTCTCCGCCGCCGCCATCAAGTACAACGTCAACATCATCGGCGGCTCCCACGTCACGGTGGAAGGGGACCAGCTCTACAACATCGCCTACCTCTTCAAGCGTGACGGGGGCATCGGCAAGCAGTACAAACTTCACATCACGCCGGCGGAAAGGCGCTGGTGGGGCGTGGTGCCCGGCCACGACCTGGAGGTTTTCGATACCGACCGGGGACGGGTGGCCATCCAGATCTGCTACGACGTGGAGTTCCCCGAGATGACCCGCATCCTGGCTGAAAAGGGCGCCCAGATCATCTTCGTTCCCTTCTGCACCGACGAGCGCCACGGCTATTTGCGCGTCCGCTACTGCGCCCAGGCCCGCTGCATCGAAAACCCGCTCTACGTGGCCATCTCGGGCACCGTCGGCAACATGCCCTTCGTCGACCAGATGGACATCCAGTACGCTCAATCCGGCATCTTCACGCCTTCCGATTTCGCCTTCTCGCGAGACGGCGTCGCCGCCGAATGCACCCCCAACATCGAAACCGTAGTCGTCCACGACGTCGACCTGGAACTCCTGGAGCGCCACCGCAAACAGGGCACCACCCTGAACTGGCTGGACCGCCGCACCGACCTCTACGAACTCCGCCTCAAGAACGAAGCCACCCAGGAGGAAAACATAATAGTCTCCACTCGCCCCTAAGGCCCCGGGTCGGGATGCATCAGGTGAAACGGGGTCGGACTAAACGCCCCCGCTGGAGACGTCGCTGCGCTAGAATAATGGGACGATGTTGCAGCAGAGGTTCAAGTTGGACGAATCTGGCGACGAGATGGCTATAGAGCGAGAAGTAGAGGATGCTTTGGCGGCCACTCCCGAGGAGCGGATGGCTGCCGCGATGGCCTTGCAGGAGGCCGCCTATAGCGTCTGGATCTCTCAGGGATTAGCCGATGAGCAGAGACTTTGCCGCTTTCCTGGATGCACTCAACAAAAGCGGCGCAAAATACGTCGTCATCGGCGGGATCGCGGTTCTCTCGCACATCCCCTACCGCACGACCCGTGACATCGACGTCTTGATTGAACCGACCCTTGAAAACGCCAGGCGCGTTCGCGAAGCCGTTCGTGAATGGGGCGGCTTTGAGCCCGAATTCAAGGTCGAAGAATTCATCCAGGGCGATATCCTGTCGTTCGGAGGTCTCCTTCGGGTTGAGATCCACTCCTCAGTCCCCGGAGTTCGTTGGGAGCAGGTCTGGCAAAACAAGACTCCGGGAATGCTCATGGGCGTCAACACCTGGTTCGCCTCGCTCGAGGATCTTATCTCGATGAAGGAGGCAGCCGGACGCAAGGAAAAAGATCGCCCTGATCTAAGGCGCCTCAAAAAGTTGCTCAAAGGCAAATCGCAATCTTAGGGTCAGCCACGGCGTGAGATTTGTCACGCGGCATCGATCTCAAGCTTGCCGACCTTTTTCAGATCGACGTGCTTCTTGGCACGCCAGAGATCGTGGTTGTGCTGCATGGCCAACCAACTCTCGGGACTCCTGCCCAGCGTCTTGGACAAACGCAACGCCATCTCCGGCGTGACACTCGCATCACCCCTGACAACACGGCTGAAGGTAGAAGGCGCGACGTCGAGCAAACGAGCCACCCGCCGATAGCTCACGCCAAAAGGCTCAAGATAGACCCCCTTGATAAACTCGCCAGGATGGGGAGGATTGTGCATGCGCATTAGTGATAGTCCTCGTAATTCACGTCGAACACGTGTCCTTGTTCAAAGCGAAACGTCAGCCGCCAGTTTCCGCTGACGTCGATGGCCCAGGATCCCTGCCGTTTTCCCTTGAGAGGATGGAGGCGAAATCCAGGAATGTTCATGTCTTCAATCGATTCAGCAGTATCGAGTGCCGCCAATTGAAGCCGCAGCTTCATACGGTGCTGTGACTGTATACTTGCAGTCGAACCGGATTCGAAGAACCGACGGAGGCCCTTGTGCTTGATCGACTGAATCACTTGGGAATTATAGCCTGTTGCGTGCCACGCAACAAGCAAGGCCGCTGCTCCGGAGCCGGGATTCGGAAGGTGGGAGGCGCATCCTTGCGGCGATCCTGATGGCGCTTCACAGCCGCGCGCGGCCTGTCGTGAGCGCTCTCGATCCCTAAGCTTGGCGTTTGGAATCGCCCGATATTCGGGTGAGCGGTGACGGGGGTTACTTGGACTTGACGGGGGAAGGCGTTACAATACGGGGCCAGGAAGCGCTGAGGCGAGTTGAGAGCTTACTTTCACCCTTGAGCCAGGGTGATGAGGAGAATTTGATGAAGCGATCAGTGCTTTTCTTGCTTTCGTTTTTCTTCACAAGTCTGGTTTTTCCAGCATCCCAGGTTGAATTTATCGCCGAAGTGCAGTCGGTTACGCCCGACGGCGGCACCACGGTTCTTGCCATGGCCTTGACGCCGTCGTTCAATATCGACGTGTTCGTCACCGCCGCTACCGAGATCAAGGACGAGTCCGACGATCCGCTGACGCCCGATCAGCTCATGGCCGGCATGGTCCTCAAGATCGAGGGACTCTTCGTCGAGGGCGGAATCCTGGCCAACGAGGTCGAGGTGACCGAAGACGAGGCCGAATTCGAGGTGAGAGGCCTCATCCAGAGCCTCACCCCCGACGGCCCCGAGAGCGGACGCATGACGGTGGCGGGATTCGACATCCTGGTACCGGTTGAAGCCGAGATCAAGAGCAGCGCCGGAGAGGTGCTGATCTTCGCCGACCTGATGGTCGACCAGTTCGTCAAGGTCGAAGGACGGGCCACCGCCGACGACCTGGTCGCCGACGAAGTCAAAGTCCGCGACGACGAGAGTCCCGGCAAGTTCGCAAGGATCCGCCTGGAAGGCGTGGTTTCCGAAATCGTCGACGAGGGCCAATTCCTCGTGGAACTGCCAGGCGAGGCCGCGGCACTGGTCAAGATCGACGAAGAAACCCGCATCATAGGCCCCGGGGAACTCGCCGTGGGCGCCTCGGTCAAGGTCTTCGGCACGCTGACTGAAGAGCTATGCGTTTTGGCCGAGCGGGTGCTGGTCAAGAAAGCCGTCGAACTGGCCCCCGACAAACTCAGGCTGGCGCTGCAAGAAAGCGGCCAGGTCTGCGTGGTCCTGCGCAATGCACGCGACGGCGACACGGTCTTCGAGATCGCCTCGCAAGACCCATCGCTGGCCACCGTTTCCACCAACATGCTCACCATTCCTGCCGGAATGCTGACCGCATGCTTCGACGTGACGGCCCTCGACCAGGAGGGGGAAACCAAGATCGATGTTGTGACAGAGGGTTTCGAAGGCTGCGTCGAAGTCGAGGTCGGAGAGCAGGAAGACGAAGGGCCCCAGGCTATCCGCTGGAATCCGCGGGTCATCCGCGCCGCTCCCGACCTGATCCGCGACGTCCGTCTGCGCCTGGCCGTTCCCGCCCAGGAAGAGACGACGGCCATGCTCTTCATCTCCGAAGGCGACATGGACCTGATCAACTTCCCCGCTGAGGTGGTCTTTCCCGCCGGCAGCCGCACCCAAACGGTACGCCTGGAGTTTCTCTCCACCCAGGTCACCGCCACGCTGACCGCCGAGCTTCCCGATGGTGAGGGCGCCGATCTCGACATCGACCTGCGTCCGCCCCAGATGGAAAAATTGCAATTGCAGTGGAGTCCCGATGAAGTCGAAGCCGGCACCGGCAAGGAAGTCACGGTCGAAATCTTCATCGACCGCCCCGCCCCATCCGACATCGAGGTGACGCTCAACCAGGTGGGCCGTCCGCTGCTGCAGGGCGTCCCCGGCTCGGTCGTGATCCTTGAAGGGACCCAGTCCGCCGAGGTCACCTTTATGACGGGTGAGCAGACGGGCAAGACCAAGCTCCGCGCCGCCCTGCCCATCGGGGTCGGCGGTCGCCACCAGGATCTCGACGTCCAAGTCGAGAAAAGCGGCGACTGAAGAAGCCCAAGCTCCAAACCCAGAGCCCCGGCGAGTCCCTCTTGCCGGGGCTTTCTTGCTTTTTCGCGCAGGCTGTCAGATTAAACCATCCAATGGCGCTATCTCGCGGCGGGCCTGCTTGAAAGGCTGGGTGACGCCCCGCTCCTGCAAGCAGCCGCGCCAGCTCATGGGGTGCGACTGCGGACTTGCTTCATATACGTTCTTGACGTATATTGTGCGGCATGACGATTGAACGGGAGTTGAAGCGGGGAAGCACCGAGATGATGATTCTGGCGCTGGTCGAAGACCGGGCGCGGCATGGCTACGAGATGCTCAAGCTGATGGAGGAGCGCTCGCGGGGCAAGCTGAGCTTTCACATCGGATCGGTCTATCCCATCCTCTATCGGCTGGAGAAACGGGGACTGATCAAGGGCGCCTGGAGGGAAGAAAAAGGCGCCCGCCGCAAGAAGGTCTATGAGATCACCCCCAAGGGACGCCGGGCCTTGAAGTCGCAAAGAGGACAGTGGGAGGACCTGGTTTCCGCCATTGGACGGGTGGCGAGGACGGGAGATGCGTGATTGGAAGCGATTCGTGGCCGGGCGCCTGAGCGGAGCGGACTGGGACTCCGCCCGCAAGGAACAGGTGGTGGAGGACCTGGCCCAGATGCTGGCGGACTGCGAGCGGGAAGCGCTGCGGGGCGGAGCCGGTCAGCGCCGGGCGCAGGCCGCGGCCAAGGCTCAGGTCCCCGACTGGAAAGAGCTGATTGAAGAGATCGAAGAGGCCGAAGCCTGGGCGCGCGGCGGTCGGCTCTCGCGCTGGATGCCTGGGTGGAATCACTGGAGAACGATGATGCTGTCAGGATTGGGAAACGACGTGAAGCTGTCGCTGAGGACGGTCCGAAAGAGTCCTCTCTTCTCGGCCGTAGTGGTGTTGACGCTGGCCCTGGCCGTAGGTGCCAACACGGCCATCTTCAGCATGGTGGACGCGGTGCTGCTGAGCCCGCTGCCCTACCCGGATTCCCAAGAACTGGTGCGTCTTTACAGCACTCATCCTAAGAAATCGATTGAAGAGGCGGGAGTCTCCACCGGCGACGTGGTGGACTGGCGCCGCCGCAACACCGTCCTGGAAGGGATCGGGGCCTGGTACGTAGCGGGGCGGACGCTGGCCGGCGAGCAGGCCGCCGAGGTGGTCAACGTGGCTCAGGTGTCGCGCGACTTCTTCCCGGTGCTGGGGGTGAGTCCTTTCAAGGGGCGCACTTTCACGCCCGAGGAGACGGCGCGGGCCGTCTTCAACAGCGCCAACTCTCATGTCGGGACTGACCCCGTGGCCGTCCTCAGCTACCGGTCCTGGCGCGACCGCTTCGGGTCGGACGGGGCGATACTTGAAAAGAGCATCGTCCTCGACCGGCAGCGCTGGCGGGTGATCGGCGTTATGCCGGCCGACTTCGACATGCCTTCGCCCGGCATCGAACTGTGGGTTCCCTGGAGCTTCGTGGGGAAGAGCACTCACGACCAGCGCTATCTCAGCGCCGTGGCGCGCCTCAAAGAGGACGTTTCGCTGGGGGAAGCCCAATCCCACATGAACGCCGTGGCCGCCGCCATGGCTGAGGACTACCCGGAGTCCAACAGTGGCTGGGGACTCTCCTTGCAGCCGCTGCATGAGGACCGGGTAGGAGACTCGCGGGCCACCCTCCTGATCCTGCTGGGGGCGGTGGCTTTGGTGCTTCTGATCGCCTGCGTCAACGTCGCCGGGTTGCAGCTTGTGCGGCTGGGCAAACGGCGCCGGGAGATCGGGCTGCGCCTGGCACTGGGGGCGTCCCGCCTGCGGCTGGCGCGGCAGTTTCTGGCTGAGAGCCTGTTGCTGGCGCTGCTGGGAGGGGCTCTGGCCGTCCCGGTCGCCTTTGCCGCGCTCAACATGGGCGGAGTCCTGCCGGCCGACGCCCTCCCCCGGCTGCACGAGGTCGAACTGAACCTGCGCGTCCTGGGCTATGCCGCCCTGCTCACCTTCGCCGCCGGCATCTTCTTCGCATTGGTGCCGCTGGCCTCGGGACTCAAGGACGACCTTTCAGCCGCCATCGCCGAGAGCGGCGGACGCACCCTGGGCGGCACGCTGCGCTGGGAGCGTTTGCGCAAGAGCCTGGTGGCCTGCGAGATCGCCCTGGCGGTTGTGCTGCTGGCCTGCGCCGGACTGCTGGTGCGCAGCTTCGTCCACCTCATGCAGGTGGACGTCGGCTTCCGTCCCGACCGGGTGGCGGTGCTGCCCATCACCCTCGACAACCACGAATACGACAGCGGAGCCAAGTCGCGCGCCTATTACGCGCGCCTGACCGAAAAGCTGGCTAGCGTCCCCGGCGTGGAGTCGGTGGGAGCGGTGACGGCCCTGCCGCTGAGTCCCATCGGACCCGACTTCGACCGTCCCGTGTGGGCCGAGGGGGAGACGCCTTCCGCGGCAGGATCGAGCCGCGCCGACGTGCGCATGGCCACTCCCGGATACTTCCAGACCATGGGCATCTCGCTGCTGCGGGGACGCACCTTCGAGCCATCCGACGCCCCTGACGCGCCCCGCGTAGTTGTCATCAACGAGAGCCTGGCCCGCCAAGCCTTTGCGGGACGAAACCCCGTGGACCAGAACCTGGTCATCGACTACAGCACGGCGGGCACCTATCCCTATCGGGTGGTCGGGGTGGTCAACGATCTGCGCTTTTACGGCATCCGCTCCCAGCCGCGGCCCGAAGTCTATCTGCCTCACGCCCAGCGCTCTTACCTGATGATGAACATGGCCGTCCGCACCGCAGTGGACCCCCAGGCGCTGGTTGCCGACTTGCGCCAGGCCGTCCTGGACGTCGATCCCATGCAGCCGGCCTACGGCGTGATTCCCTTGAAAGACCTGGTCGCCGACTCCGTCTCCCGCGACCGCTTCGCCCTCATTCTCATCGGCGCTTTCGGAGTGGTGGCCCTTGTTCTGGCCCTGCTGGGGATTTTCGGTGTCCTCTCCTACCACGTCGGCCAGCGGACGCAGGAAGTCGGCATCCGCGCCGCTCTGGGAGCCACCCGCCGCCAGATCATGACCATGATGCTCTCGGCCGGCCTGCGCCTGACCCTGACCGGCATCGCCCTGGGCTTGCTGCTGTCCCTGGCCTCCACCCGCCTCCTCACAAGCCTGCTCTACGGCGTAACCCCCTTAGACCCCTTAACCTTCCTCGCCGTGACGCTCCTCCCGGCCCTGGGAGCCCTGTTAGCCTGTTACCTGCCCGCCAAACGCGCCGCCCGCATCAACCCCGTAACGGCCCTCCGTCACGATTGAGCCAGTTTGTCACTTTCTTCTCCAAACGCTCCTCAGACGCATATCGGAGTCTGTTGCAGGGGTCTTCGAACGGAATATGGGTCTACGCCAGCCCGTAGGGCCGCTATTACCCCAGCTGCATCCCAGTAGTTCTCGACTTCAATCATCTGACCCCTTCCCCAGGGCAACAGATCCAGAGTGTTTCGCATGAGCGAAGTATTCTCCCGGACAACGATCACTCTTATCCCTTGGTAAAGGGCCGCCAAGGTAGCCAATCCTAGACAGCCCGCCGGAACGACGATTGCGGTTATGTCCTCCGCCGTAAGACTCTCTACAGAACCCGCATCTACACTGCTAGTGACAAGTCCCGGTGAACGCACAAGTCCTTTGAGCACACACTGAAGATAGGAGGAAGAAATCACTTCTGCGGCCATTCTCTCATCGACAACTCCAAAATCCGTCTCTGCAAGCTCAGGCGACCATTCGATAGGCGCATGGGCAGTGGGTAGGTTATGGATCAAGGATATGGCGTGAGTAAGGAGAGCCTCGGCACCCCCCCAGGGGTTAACCACCTCACCGCGGCTTTGAAAATACTCCTTATAGATTTTACCGCTTACTTCTACAGGCGAGGCTATCGCAACGGCATCGAACAGATCACGGTGCTGCGCCAGATGGGAGATCAACGGCGACAATCCACGGACTGTCCCGCTGGCGCGGCCGCTGTCAGTCTTTTCTGCGACGATCCTCAGTTCTGGAAAGCTGTAAATGCCCACGATTTCCGCACCGTAGCAGCTCCTAGCCGCGTTGACGGTATTGACAGTCAAAGCACGAAGAGACTCGTCCCTGGTTGAACCGATGATGACCACTAAGCGATTTCGGGCGGTAGGTATGAGCTTAGCCGTTCCCATAAGCAACTTAGTCAGCGTGCTTCCTTCAACATAGAGACCATTTGACGGAAGTTCATTTATGTCTGATCCGTTCACGACATTCGGATGCGTAATCAGACGGTCGCATACCCCTCCAAGAAGTTTTGCGACCGGGCCCGCATCACCTGCGTGCCCGCCGATAGCGGCCCCCACCCCCGTCGGGACGATTAGAACGATATTCGTTCTTTCGCCGCCTCGACAGGTCCTGCTCCGATACTCAAAGATACTTGGCGTCGAGTCTTCGCCTTGCCCACAAAGGTCGCGACAGATTGCGATCTCCGCGGAGAATTCCTCCTGCTTTCTCTGGAGCAGAGCTAGACGGAGAGGGAACTCGTTTGCCCCGCAGGCGCGCTCTACCTTCGATTTCAAGAAGGCGAGGGAAAAGGAATTGTCTTCAAGTTCCCGTCTGGAAATCGAGATTGCCCTTTCATAAACGTCAACCTGATGTAAGGTGCTTGTATCGGCGGAGCCAGTCGTCATAATCGTACTTCTTTCTAAGTTCAATCTGTCCATCTTCGTGGGCTATATAGATGCTGGGGAGGTTGACGCCGTTGAAATAGTTGGCCTTGACGAGACTGTAGGCGCCGGTTTCCAGGAAGCACAAGACATCCCCAAGGCGCAGCTCATCTTCAAAGTTGTAGATTCCAAAAACATCCCCGGCTAGGCATGTACAACCGGCTAGAAGGTAGCTCTCTCCCAACGGAACCTCGGAGAGTAGGGGATAGGTTATCCCATACTCGAATGCTTCCGGCAGGTGATTGACGGTCGTATCCAGGACAGCGATTGGAATAGAACTGGATGTCACGATGTCGGAAACAGTGCAAAAGAGTGATCCGGCGGATTCAATGAGTCCGGCGCCAGGCTCCATGAAGAACCTCTCGATGTTAAAGACAGAACGGTATTCATCTAATAGATCGCCCAATTGTGTTTGCCCGCTTGCTCCCGGCAGTCGATAGCCTCCACCTAAGTTGATCCACCTAGAGATCTCGAAGAGCCAAGGTGACCTGGATTGAATGGTTAGAAGCGTCTTGACGATCTGACCGAGATCAGTGGAATCACAGTTGTTGTGGAAATGAAAGCCGGTGATTCCTTTTCCCAGGGACTTTAGGAACGGCGGTGTCAAAACATCAACCGGGATCCCCAGCTTGGAATTCCTGCAGCAGGGATCATAGCGATCATCAAGGAGAAAAGAATGCCTTGGATTCACTCTTAAGCCGAGATTGGTAGACGTCAAACAGTGCGAATAGCGCTCGATTTGGGAGGGCGAGTTGAAGCTGAGGAAATCTATCTCATTAGAGGATGATAAGAGGCTATCGCTCAAGATCGGAGCCGTATAGTGGAGCGAGCCGTCGTTTCCTAGAATCTCTCTGGCGTAGCGGGCCTCGAAGGGAGAGCTGGCGGATAAGCCGTCGACGATCTCTGCAAGAACGCGCAGCGGATCCTTGGCGGCCTGGGCCTTGAGCGTATAGAGTAGTTCGATTCCCATCTCGGCCAGGATTTGACGGCTTTCGAGGGTCACCCGTCGGAGATGAGGAAGGTCGAAGACATAGGCGGGAGAGTGGAAGGGAACCTCGTCGGCTTGCAGCGCGGAAACCAGCTCCCACCAGCGCTCCTTATTCGCAGGACGCGAAGGGTTCTCCAAAGAACTGCTCATTTGGCGCGCGATACCTCTGAAGCTAGGTCCACGAAGCGGATCTCCAGTGTCCTCCTAATTGCCCACGACAAACTATGTTGCAGGCTCGCAAAGAAGTTGAACGGCGAAGGCAGATCAGGTACCATAACCGGAGGTTATCGCTTACTGGAGGGCAGTTAGAATGACGAAAAAGAGGGACACTGAATCCAGTGGCCCCGATGAAGAGGTCCTCGCCAAGCTGCGGGATGCCCGCCACCATGACTTCGAGCTCCTAAGTCTGGCGAGTTCAGAGCTCGCGGACATTCGAGTTTCTAACAAAACCTTCAAGCAGGTCGAGTTCGAATATTCCTATATCGATAACGTCGTCTTTACTGGCTGCAAATTTGAAAACTGCAACTTAAGTATGATTGACCTTCGAAACTCGACCTTCGCAGAGTGTGTTCTGACAGGGTGCGCTATCGACGAGTCTCTGATCGATAAGTGCTCCTTCGAGCATACGTCGGTGAATGAGTGTAGCTTCAAAGTAACCTCCCTGACTGAGTGCAGCTTCTCCAATTCTACTATTTGGAATGCCTTTCTCCAGCTAAGCACCTTCCTGCACAATGATTTTGAGCGCAGCCGCTGGGTCCAAATCGACTGGAGCGATTGCACCTTCTTGTACACGGTACTGCGAGATTCGGAGGTCGAGCGAGTTACCGTGAGCAACACCTCCTTCCGCAGCATATTTGGTCTCTCTCTGGCACACCTTGGCCAAATCAAGGTATTGACTGAAAATGGCAAGACGGCTGAAGAAATCGTCACCGGGGAATTAGCGACTAGAAAGGATCTGACACCGATTGATTCCCTTGTTCTTGGGATGAACTTCTGGGACGAGTCGAGACTCGGTGCCATATCCAAATTTCTTGTCCGCATGTCCAGGGAAAGAGAGCGCCGTCGCTACCGACAAGATGACTGGCGGTTTTTCCTTAAGATCCTCTTTCACCTCGCTCAGTCGGAACGGCTCCCTGTCCTTGCTGGAATCCAGGTCGGGGATTGGGTCATGCACGAGGTTGAGAAAATTGCGGAGGATAGTGCAGCCATGCTGAGCCGGAAGTTATTGCTGACGGAGATATCTGGCACTGTCATGCATCTTCTGATTGAGTTATTCCAAAACTTCGAATCGCGGTGTATTCCCATCTCAGAGTTTTCGGAGGACGAGCGCTGCACGGCGACGCTGCGATTCGCCAGGCCGCCGAACATTGAGTTGACCAAGTTCCTGAACGAGATAGCTGAGGCCAGTGGATTGGAAGTCGCTGGGGAGACTCGACTTCTGAGTCGGGCAAGCGGTTCATACTTGGAAGTCATCGAAACGTCGATTACGACTTTGTTTGGTCTTCAGATCGTTCTTTTCTTGCTGGACGGAGTTATTCTCCAGATTTCCCAGATCATATCGAGGCTCAGTCACCTACGAAGGGGAGCGATGCCAGTGAAGATCGAAACCAGCAGCCCCCTGGGTCGCCTTTTTCTTCCCGAGCACCTGAGAGAGCCTGTCCGCAAGCTAACCAGCTTCTGCAATCACTTACCGTGGGCTCACAAATCTGACAAGGTGGGCTTTTCTGGCGAAAACCTTAAGGAAATCGTGGCGAACATGGAAGACGGGTAGGGAGAGCACGACCACAAGGTTGGTTCCAAGATTCTCGTGAGGGAATAAGGCAATGATTTGTGGCCAGGAGGTTGATTTATGCAGCCGGTGCGTGATAACCTCCGGTTATCAACGGCCATTGTGAGTCCTCTGAGGATGGTTATCCTGGGTCGCGTCCGGAGTCCGGGGTGCAGGGAAAAGGGTCGAGGGGTTATTGGTTCTTGAGGGTATGGGAGTATGAGTCGAAGGCTTGGTCTATATCTCGGTAATCACAGGTTAACTCCTCCCCCGCTTCTATGTCTCGGAGTGCATTATAATACCATTGATCGCCGTCCCAAGCGATGCGGGTATTAGGCCGAAAGGAATGGTTCATGAAACGACTGTCGTCCATTGCGAAGGATAGCTTATCATCCCATACTGTACCGTAGGTATCAAAGAAATCCCGGATTTCTCTCGGGGCGCCCAAGAGCCTGCTCAAGGGAATTTCGAGGTCAATCAAAGCATGGGGTCGAAGGAGAACTTCGCCTTTTTCAATCGGTACTGACGCGAAGAGTCCGATGCCATGGATCGGACTGGCCCGCAATTCGGTTTCTACGACAATCATCACTCGCTACCGGCTCTGAGGCGCTCGCCAACCTAGCGTAAACTGGAATCGACCGGCGGTTCTGAGTGTAGGTTAACGCAGGCTGGGTTGCTTCGTCAATCCTCGAATTACAGGGGCTACTCTATCCTCCGCAGGCCTTTGTCGAAGGGGCGGTGGGGGACGGAGAGGGTGGCGCCGTCGGCTTCTTTGTCGAGCACTTCGACGGTTTGCTGGAAAAGTTCGTTGGCCTCTTCCCGGGAGTTGCCGATGCAGGTGACGCCGACTTTTCCGAACTCGCTCAAAGCGCCGATCATGTGGAAGATGACGCCGGTTTCGGTGGAGGGCATGAAGTGCAGGCCGTGCAGGGTGAGGATGTCCATGAAATCCTCGGGCAGCAGGCCCCGGTAACGGGGCGAACGCAGGCTGTCGGTGGCATAGTAGTACTTCTTTTGTCCGTGGTCGGAAATGAATTCGCCGTCGCCGCGCAACTCGCCGCCCGTCAAGAACTGCAGGGCCAGGAAGGGCGGGGTCGTCCCCCCCATGCGCAGGTTGATCTCGATGGCGCGGGCCTGCCATTGGGAGGGGTCGTCTTTGTCGGGAAAGACCACGAAATCGATGGCGAAACGGCTGATGACGCCTTTCTCCCTCAGCACTTTGCCGATCTTGCCCGCTTCCTCCTGGATGAGGCTGCGGTAGTCGTCCCAAGAGGGGAAGCGGCAGCCCTGGTAGGCCTGTCCCGTGGGTCCTCCCAGGACCTGGTCGTGAGAGGAAATGAGCTCCAGCGTCCCGCCGGGATTGATGCGCATCTGCACCGAAGGCGAACGGATGTCCTCGGCTTGCAGATACTCTTCGACAATCCCGCCCATCTCCTTGAGCTTGCGCAGGAAGTCCTCATAGGCTTCTTCGGCCGACCATTCCAACTGATGCAGGACGGCGGTGATGGAAGCCCGGGCGAAGCGCTTGTCCGAAGACAGGCCGGAGGGAAAGTTGAACATGGCGTTGCCGGCGCCGGCGAAGCTCTCGTTGAGCTTGATGACGGCACGCTTGAGTCCGGGACGCTGCTGGGACAGCTCAACCAGGGCCTCGATGATCTCCTCCTCGGTGTGGACGTCCTCGAATCCCAGCGGCAGGCCGACCCCGGCCTCCTTGAAGATCTTGCGAGAGCCCGACTTGCTGCCCAGATGAAGCACGTCGGGGTCGACGCCGTTGAGCGGTATGCCCAGTTCCATGGCCAGTTGCCGCTCCAGCCGGGTGGAATTGAAGCAGGTCAGGTAGGCTCGTTCGGGATCTCCGATCTCGTCGCGCAGCCGCTGCATCACGCGCGGACGCTCCAGGATTTTCTGGGTCAGCGGACGGTTGCTGGCGTCATAGACGCACATCAGCCGCAGCCGCGCCCGGGCGTGCGAGGACGGCACCCCGTAGAGATGCTGCAAGTAGTAGTCGACGATGTCGGGGTGGATGGGCTGGCTGGTCAGGTAGATGACCCGCGCACGGGGGTGGCGCAGCCTGATCAGGCTGAACAGCAGCCGCTCTTCGTAGAAAGGCCCTCCGGGGATCTTCTTGAGTTCCTCGGGATGGAAACTGAGCGAGGGCACCACCACCGAAGTGTGATCCCAGGGCAGTCCGCTTTCCAGGGCTTCCCAGATCTTGGGCAGGTGTGCCTGCAGTTCCTTGAAATAGGCCTGGCCGTCCGAGTCAAGTGGCGCCATCAGGCAATTGTAGCCTGAGAAACCCCGCCACGCAGCAAGAGGACCTCTCGGGCCTTAAGAGAATCTCTGGGTGACGGATGCTACTTGGCCCAAGGGTCCATGGACCGGAAGGCCTCCCGCAGTTGGTCGTCGGTGAGCAGATCCAGTTGCGGCAGGACGGGGCGCGACTGATCAAAACCCTGGATGCCGGCTTGGTGCTCCGTCATCCACTTGACCAGGCCCTTCATGATCCGCAGATTGGCCTGACCATGTGAGGAATCATCGCCGATATTGGCGGTCAGAATGCCGCCGGTCAAAGCGATTCGCGGATCTGGAGCCAGCGCCACTTCAGAGAGTTTGGCCCGGAACTCCTTCTCGGCCCCCGAGCGGAAGAAATTACGCATCGAATCCCGGAAGTCAAGGGCATGCCGTCCCTCGTGGGCAAAGATGGAAGAGGCCTGGATGCGCCGGTTCAGTTCATTGATGAAGGCCAACTTGAGATCGGGACCCTTCAGACCGCGCGAGCGCAGTTCGGTCAGCAGCTTCTGGCCCGCCTGCCGTCTCAACCGGAGTGCGAGTCCGGGCAGATAAGCGAATCGGTCGGTACGGGCCCTGAGGTCGTCCTCGCTCGTTTGTTCTTTGATCCGTTTGTCGATTCTGCGCCGCTCTTCGGGATCGGTCAGGCGGTTCCAGGCCCGGAGAGGACCGTCGGCATAGGACGGGCGGACTTGAACGATCGCCCCCTCTTCATCGACCCACCCTCCCGCCGCGGCCTCTCCGTCCCAAAACCAGGAGTTGTAACCGTTGGACACCATGGAATCGAGTACGATCAGGCGGACCTCCGCTTTGTGTCCGTACTGCTCGACAAGCTGCCGACTGTCCACGATGCGGTGACCCATGTTGAGCGACCGGATGTCGCCGTGGGTCTGGAAATAAATGTAAGCGCCAAAACGCTCGCCGATCTTCTTAACCAACTGCCCAAGGCTGAGGCGCGCTGGCGAATCATCCCCGTGGAGACTCTGCCAGAGCGGTCGTGCCGCTGCCATCAATCCGTCTTGAAGCTCGCGGTTGGCCCCCTTACCAAGGGCGCGTCGCCGATAGTACTCGTTTGCACTTTCTTCAACCGCCGCCAGGAACCGGTGATAGGCGACGACCTCAGAGAAGTGGATGCTCTCCTCAGGGGGCAGGCGCGGGTCGGTGGCCAGCCACGCCGCTTCATGAAAGAGCCTCGCATCTGCAAGCGCTTTAACCACCGCAGCGCGGGCGTGTAGGGGAGAGTCCGGCCCAGCCCAGTGGGGGAGTTGCTTTGAAAGCACCGAATGGGCGCCAGACAGCAGGGGGTAATCCCAATCGGTTGTCGCCCCTTCATTATCCGGTGAAGCCTTGAAGTTGGCGGGAACCCAGTAATAGGAACGCCAGGCATCCAATGCGGCGGCTCCGTCGTCGGAACGCAGAGCCAGACCGAGTACCAGGCGGGAGATTCCCAGACGGCCCCGGTTCTCTTGCATGAGGGGCGACAACTGGGCAAGGGTCTCCTCCACGGCTCTTTGGGACGCCCGGAACTCTGGCCCTTGATCCCCTTTGCCCTCTGGTGGAAGCAGCAACAGCCGACCAACCATGGTAAGGGCTTCGATTCGGTTTTCGCTCGTCTCGGCTTGGGAAAGAGCCTGTCTGGCGGTAGCGAGAGCCTGCTTGAGGTGCTGCTGGCGCCGCAAGATTTCAGCTCGTTCCAGGGTGGCGGAAAAGGTTCGGCCATCCAGCGTCTCAGCTTTCTCGAGATAGGAGTGGGCCTGCTCCCAGTCACGGTAAAAACGCCATTCGATTCTGGCCAGGGCGAGGGCAGCCTCAGCCCTCTCTCGATCCGGCGAGCCGACGTGTTCCAGGGCTTTTTCGAATGCCTGCCTGGCGGCAGCCAGGTCGCGCCTGAAGTAAAGGTCTTTTGCCACCTGCAGGGGAGACGTCTGGGTTGCGTCCGCAGTTTGCCCGGCCTTCGGCATACAGGCCACAGAGGGAAGAGCCAGACCTAGGATAAGCAAAGCCCGAACTGCCTGAAGCAGGGTCGCGCAACCCATGTCAGAGCGCAAGCCTTCCCGCTGATGACCCGAGTCCTGACGGCATTCCTTATTACCTCGCAGCATGATTTCGGAGCAGCCGGGTCAAGTTCTCTTTTAATTCAGCCCGGGTGGATACGATGGTCCGGCCCCAACTGATCATTTCTGCCTCGCCGTCCCAGACGGCGTCTGAACCGTAGAGAAAGTAGGCGTCCCACTCGACGTGCCCTTGCTGTTTCTTGGTAACGTTCTCTCCATACCAGAGACCTGCGATGCGGGACTCATCCCAGAAATGCTGCACGCGAGGATCGGTAAGCAAATCCTCGGGCCAGCCGGAACGGGAGTCGCTGGACAGCATGTTGAACCAGACGGCGTAGACCTCAAGTTCCTCCTCGGGATGCTCTTCTAGAATCTCTGTTTGCACCCACCGGGCGCCGGCAACGCAAACCGGTCAGGTGGGGGAAAGCAACAGTACAACTCGGGGTTTGCCCCGCCCTTCGTTGAAGGTGGCGGCCAATTGGTCGATCTCGGTCAAGTCGCGCAGATCTCCCGATTCCGCCCCGGTGCTGGATGCGGCACCGCTCGAGCAACCTGCCAAGATTGCCAAAACCATCCCACTTGCCATTGCAGTCTTCATTGTCCTTGCCTTTGTCGAAGGTTCTTAAAGGGCCCAATAGATCACCCAGTGGCCCCAATAAGGAACTGTAATCATCCCCAGCGTAATCAGGGCGGCCACCCAAAGGGTAATTCTCCGTCGGCGTAGACTCCTCCGGGAGGCGCATCTCCCTTCGGGGCAGGAACGCTCGGGGCGGTACAAGGCGTAAAGAGCCAGAACCCAAAGGACGATGCTGAGGCCTATCAGATAAGGCCGCAGCGGGCCCAGCGTCGAGGCCAGGGCTCCGCCGGCCCCCAGTGCCCCCAGACCGAAGGGAAGACAGCAGAACCATGCCGCCGCCGATCCCACCGATGCCGCGATGGAACCCGAGATCGAAATCTTGCTGTCCATGTCAGCGACCCACTCTCCCTTTCCGCCGGGCGGCTCACTCCAGAGCCTCTCGGATGGATTTCACCGAAGGAGCCCCGGCGAGCCGTCCGTCCTCGTCTTGGTAGAGACGACATTGCTGCGTCTCTCCAGGTGAGGCCTCCGCAACATCATGGCCGTTGATCAGAATGGTCGGCGAGCCGCACTGCCGGGCATGGGGAGGGACCTGTTGCGATCCCCGGTCCCATTCGCGCCAGACTGCCGCCAATCCGGCTGAGGCCAGGGCCTGCCTGAGATGCTTCCTGGCCAGCTCGGCGTTGGGGCAGTCCGGGTCGAAAATGAGTTCAATGTCGGGCTTCATGCTCCTCCTCGCACGCCAACGCTTCCAACAGGGGACATTCCTCCGTCGGATCGCGTTGCCCGCAGGACTCAACCAGCTTGGCCAGAGCCGCTTTCACGCTGGCAAGATCCCGAATCCTTGCCTCGATGTCCTCGATTCTTTCTTGGCCCAATCTCCGCACTTCGTCGCAGTTGGTTCCGGGACTGACCCGCAGCGTCAGAAGGCTGCGGATCTCTTTGAGGGAAAAGCCCAGTTCCTTGGCACGTTTGATGAACTGAAGCCGGGCTACTGCCTTTGCTGGATAAATGCGATAGCCGCCCCGGGTTCGTGGCGGATCCTCGATCAGCCCCACACGTTCGTAGAATCTGACCGTCTCCCGCCCGACTTCGGCCGTCCGAGCCAGTTCCCCGATGGTTAACGCCATTTGGCCTCCTCATCTTACATCATGCACCCTGTACCCTACTACAGTGTCAAGAGCTTTTTTGCTTTTGGACGATGGGTAGCGGTCATCATGACGCGGTGCCGAGGCCGGAGTGCGGGGACGGGTAGAGGACGCCGTTACTCAGGGTCAGGCAATTGGGAAAGGGATCGTTTTGGAGGCCGATGTGGCCGTCCAGGTCGGCGTAGTGGACGTTGGGGCGGGCCAGGGCGAAGGCCAGTCCGGCGGCGATGCCCAGAGCCGACTCGTCCATGCAGCCCACCATGCTCTCCAGCCGGGCCGAGCGGGCCACCGAGTCGATGTGGAGGGCCTCGCTGATGCCCCCAGCTTTTTGCAGCTTGATGTTGACCATGTCGGCCTGCCCCCGGCGGGCCAGGCGGAAGGCGTCGCGGTGGTTGATGAGGCTCTCGTCGGCCATCACCGGCATGGAGGGAGCCCCCCGCGAGACCTCGCCCAGCAGGTGGGGATGAGCCTTGGGAGTCGGCTGCTCCAGGATTTCCACCCGGGCCGGACGCACGGCCCCGACGAAGTGCAGGGCCTCCTCCACGCCGTAGCCCTGATTGGCGTCGAAGCGCAGCTCCACCTCGTCGCCCAGCTCGCGCCGCACCGCCAGCACCCGGGCGATGTCGGACTCGACGTCCTTGCCGCCCTTGAGCTTGAGGCTGGTGAAGCCCTGAGAACGCCAACAGCGGGCCCGTTGCAGCGTCTCCCGCTTATCCAGGATGCCGATGGTGATGCTGGTTCGGATGCTCTGGCGGTAGCCGCCCAGCAGCCTCCACAGGGGCAGTCCGGCGGCTTTGCCCATCAAGTCCCAAAGCGCCATGTCGAGCGCCGCCCGGGCGGACCGTTGGTCGCGGATCGAGGGAACGATGCGGTGCAGCAAGCGGGCCGGACGCAGCGCGTCCTGGCCGCTGATCTGGGAAGCGACTGTGTCTTGCAAGGCCTCCAGCACGCCTTGCGGAGTCTCCCCGGTGACGTTGGGATCGGGCGCCGCGCATCCGGATCCTTCGATTCCGCGGTCGGTTTCCAGCCGCAGCATGACGTTGACGGCCGTATCGAAGCTCTGGTAGGCGACCTCATAAGGTTCGTCCAGCGGCATCTCCACGATCCAAGCCGACAGCTTCTTGATGATCATGGCTGCTCGGACTGCAGGCGGCGGTTGAATTGCTTCCAGGCCAGGACCACCGACTCGCTCAGTTGTCGGCGGGCCGTGCGGATGGCGGTGAGGCGCCGGTCCAAAAAATCGAGCATGGTACGGCGCACTTGCTCGTCAAAGGGCGCCGCGATCATCTTGGGATGCCCCAGCCCCAGTTGGAGGCCCACGTCATAGGCCAACTCGCTCAGGTCGCGGGGACGTTTCAAGGTGTCCCGGATGTCGACCTCGCGGTAATTGTCCACCCAGCGGTGGGCCCACAGAGTGCGCCGTCCCATCTGAGCGTATCCCAGCAGATCGAAAGGACGGTAGGCGATCCGCGCCTGGCTGACCAGAATGCGGAAGGGGTCGTTCTTAGCCGCCTGAATGCAGGGAATGCCCGTCAGGTTGCGGACTTCCTTGAGTTCCACGATGACGTCGTCGAGGGGACCCTCTGCGGGCCCGGCGAAACGGATCAGGTATTTGACGTCGAGGGCGCTGCCGATGCCCATGCGCAGGCGTCCGGCTTTGACCACCTCGAAGTACTCTCGGCCCTTGGACGGGTCGGCCCGCAGCATCGACTGGGTATAGGGTTCGATGGATGCCAGCAGCTCCGTTTCCGTGTCCGAAGTCAGCGGATCCATCATCTCCCCCACCCCTTCCAGATAGCCCTGGCGGTCGTCGCTGAAGCCGTCGCGCAGGCGCTCCACGAAGGCGGGTTCGGCCGCTTCGCTGTCAGGATCGCTCAGTCCCTTGCGGTAGCCGTCCAGGAAGGTCTCGAAGATCTTCTCCGAGCGTCCGTCCCAGCCGTGGGCGCGGGCGGCCAGGTCGAGAGACACGCCGAAACGCAGCAGGTCGATGAGTCCCGGACCCTTGGCCGAGTCGTCGAAGTCGGTGAGTCCGCGGCCCAGGTCGGTGACGGCGTACTGCTCGACATGGGCGTCGCCGTGCAGGTTGACGGGAGGCAGTCCCACCATCAGTGCGTCGTAGTGCTCGCACACGTAGCTTCCGAAGGGGATGTTGATGAAGCGGAAGTAGCCGTGCGGTCCGCTGCGGATGCGCTCCAGCAAGGCGGGGTTCTGGCTGAAGTCGTAGGACGCGGGATCGACGAAAAGCGCCGAGTCCTGGGCCGCCAAGCGGCCGCCTCCTGCCCCCACGAGCAGGAAAACCAGCCCCTTCACCGCCGCGCTCCCGACGAACCCTTGCATGACCTTCGATTTTAGCAGTTTCCAGAAGGGGACGACTGCCGGCTCGGCATCCAAGCTGACGTCAGCGGCGTCGCGCCCTGACGGAGGGTGCCAGCGAGGCCCCGGCCAGCAAGGCAGGAGCGGCGATGAGAAGATAGCGGACGTATCCCAGATTCGAAGCGTCCCCGTCTGAGGCCAGCAATGCCGCGACATAGGCCAGGTAGAGGAGCAGCAGAGCTCCTCCCTCCCAGCGATCGATCTGCCAGGCGGTCAGGAAGATAGGAGTGCAGACAAGAGCCGTGGCCACCACGAAGGGGAGGTCCAGCAGCAGCGCCGAGGGTGCCACCTGTAATCCGCCGGGAGCCAGCACGGCAGTGGGGCCGAGGACGCCCAGCAGGTTGAAGAGATTGCTTCCCACCACGTTGCCCACGGCAATGTCGCGCTCGCCCCGCAGGGCGGCTATCAGCGAGGTGGCTACCTCAGGCAGAGAGGTTCCGGCGGCGATGATCGTCAATCCGATGGTCAGTTCGCTCAAGCCGGCCCAGCGGGCGATTCGGATCGATCCGTCCAGCAGCCACTGGGCGCCCACCAGCAACAACAGCAGCCCGACAGCCGCTACCGCGATTTGCAAAAGGGCGCCGGAGGCGGTGGGAGGAGGGGGGCCGAATTGCTGGGCGTACTCAGCCTTGACCTTCTTCGATTCGCGACGGCTCTGCCAGACCGCGAAGGCGATATAGGCCAGCAGTCCGCTCGACAGGATGCCGCCCTCCAGCCGCCCCAGTCTTCCGTCCCAGGCCATGACCAAAAGCAGCAGGGAAGCCCCCGTCATCAGGGGAACATCGATCCGCACCAGACGCTGGTCGACTTTGAGCGGAACGATGAGGGCGGACAAGCCCAGTATGAAGAGGACGTTGAAGATGTTGCTGCCCAGTACGTTGCCCACTGACAGGTCGGCATGTCCGGTCCAGGCTCCCCGCATGCTGACAGCCAGTTCGGGAGAACTGGTGCCGAAGGCCACGACGGTGAGTCCGATGATCAGCGGCGAGATGCCCAGCGCCGCCGCCAGACGCGAGGATCCTCGCACCAGCAACTCGGCTCCTCCGAGAAGCAGCAACAACCCCAGCAGGAAGAAGACGACAGACCAAGCCTCCATAAGGGCAATGATACAACGGAACGGCGACCGGCCAGCCACGGTAGAGCAAACCTTCAACGGGCCAGGCCGCCGCGACGGTGGGCGGTGAGCTGGTCGAGCAGGAACTCCTCGGTTTCCTCGGGGGAAGCGGCCAGACGGGCCAGTTCGGCTGGGCCGAGAGCGAAGCTGAAGTCGTGGACGCGGGAATGGCTCAGGCTCACCTCCACGCCTCCGTCCTGCCCGGCCTGGAACTCAAGCTGGGCGTCCACTCCCAGGTGGAAGAGGAGGAAAGACTGCAGGCGGCTGCGAAAAGTCTGCTGATCGTCGCTGGGCATTCTGTGAGGATGGCGGGCTCAAGGGAAGTGAACCAGTTTGAGGGCCTCCGAGGCCAGGTCGGTCTGGTCGACGGCGGAGGCGGCGGCCACGCCCATGGTGATGGCGATGGCTTCGCTGATCTCCTCTTTTGTGGCGCCGTACTCGATGGCCTTCTTGATGTGGCCTTCCAGGCATCCCTTGCACTGGTAGCCGAGCGAGGCTCCGATGGCGATCAGTTCCTTGGTCTTGCGGTCGATCTGGCTGGAGCGGTAGGTCTCGCGGTAGAACTGAAAGTAGATCTTCCGCATGCGCGGCTCCACCATGGTGTAGG
Organism: Acidobacteriota bacterium; assembly: GCA_035471785.1. Classification (NCBI taxonomy): domain Bacteria; kingdom Pseudomonadati; phylum Acidobacteriota; species Acidobacteriota bacterium. The sequence goes on along the minus strand of DATIPQ010000040.1, from coordinate 38,372 downwards.
AGGGCCACTTGTCGTCCCTGTTGCGGGACGGCGTTTTAGATTCCTTCTCGGTCTTAGATTCTTTCTCGCCTTTATCCGACATAGCTCACAGCGATGTTAGCACCATTGAACTGGCAAAGTCCAAACGCGCTTGGCGGGCCTCGGCGAAGAAGCTTGGGCTTGAGCCGGGACTCTGCTATCTTTACGCGGTGTTGAAGCCCGCCACCATCGCTCTCCCGGTCCTCTTCCTTTGCCTGTGCGTGGCCACGGCGCAGCAGCGCCCCCGCTCCGAGCTTCCCACCGATGAGGGAGTGGTGGTGCTGGAAGCCGACACCATCGACGTGCAGGGAGACGTCTACCGTGCCGTCGGCCAGGTCGTGATCACCTACCAGGACCTGACGCTGAGGGCCCACCAGGTCATCTACGATCCCAACACCCGCATGGCCCGTCTGGAGAGCCGCCCGGGAGCGGGCCGCGAGGTGCGCTTGACGCGGCCCGGCAAGGAATTCCTCAACGCCGTGCGGGGCGACATCGACGTCGAAGCCAAGACCGGCACCCTTTACGACGTGGACGGATTCACCGAGCAGGAACTCTTCATCCGGGCCGCCTCCTTGAGCAAGACCGGACCCGACGAATGGGTGCTTCGCGACGGCGTCATCACCTCCTGCGACGAGGCCGTCCCCAAGTGGAGCTTCACGCTGGACCGGGCCCGCATCATGGTCGACTCCTGGACGCGCAGCAAGAACACCATCTTCAAACTCAAGCAGATCCCCGTCTTCTATCTGCCCTATTTGCAGTTCCCCTCCACCAAGAGGGAGCGCCAGAGCGGGTTCCTGCTGCCCTCGCTGGGCAACTCCAACAACAAGGGGAGGCGCTTCAGCCAGAGCTTCTACCTGACCCTAGGACGCAGTGCCGATCTGGTCTACACCCAGGACTATTTCTCGGAGCGAGGATTCGGCTTCGGGGCCATCTTCAGGGCCCGTCCCAATCAGTTCACCCGCCTGGAACTGGACGCCTACGCCGTCAACGACCGGCTCGACCAGGGAGGCGGAAGCCTCAACGGCGAAGCTGAAACCCGCTTTGGCGGCTACCGCGCCGTAGCCAAGTTCAACCTGGTCTCCAGCTTCGACTTCCGCCAGGTCTTTTCCGACAACTTCTTCACCGCCGTACGCTCTACAGAGGCCTCTCAGGTCTTCATCAGCAAGAGCGTCAAGACCCGTTCCGTCAACTTTCTGGCCTCGCGCGAAGAGACCGCCTTTCCGGGTCCCAATGCCGTGGTGCGGGCGCTGCCCTCATTCTGGTTCCGGGTCAGCGGTCATCGGCTCTTCGACAGTCCTTTCTTCGCTGATTTGGACGCTTCGGCCACGGGGTTGAGCCGCTCCGACAGCCAATTGGAAACGCCCGGACTCACCCAGCGTCTCGACCTTTTCCCGCGCTTGTACTTCTCCGTCCCCCTGGGGCAAGGACTCAAACTCACGCCCAGCCTGGGCTTGCGGGAAACCTTCTACAGCAACAGCCTGCTCCAGGATGAAGAAGGCAACCTCTCAGTCAGCGGCCAAGACTTCAACCGCGAGTACCTGGAGTTCACTCTCGACGTGAAGGGATGGGGACTCTCCAAGATTTACCGCGACAAGCAGGGAACTCCCACCTGGAAACACGTCGTCGAGCCCTCCCTGCGCTACCGCTACATAGGCGGCATCGGCCGCGACTTCGCCCGCACCCTGCTCTTCGATGAGAACGACGCGGTGGCCGACACCAACGAGGTGGAGGTGAGTCTCACAAACCGCTTCTTCGTCAAGCGGCGGGGTGAAACCCGCGAATGGCTTTCCCTCAAGGTGGCCCAGAAGTACTTCTTCGACACCGACTTCGGGGGCGCCCTGGAGAACGGAGAGGTCAACCAGTTCTTTCCGCTCTATTCCTTCACCGGCTTCCAGTATCTGGCCTTTGCCCGCAACTCCTCGCCGGTCACGGCGCTGGCCCGCATCACCCCCTTCCGGCGCGTCAGCTTCGACGTGCGCACCGACTACGATCCCGATTTCGACCGCTTCCGCAATTTCTCCATCACGGGCAACCTGGCCGCGGGACCGCTCTACCTGGGAACCACTTACTTTAAAACCCAGGAGCTCGAGATCGGCACTTTTCGACGCAATCAACTGCAACAACTGTTTGCCTGGGGCGACCTCCAGGACGGGCTGTCCTTCTCGGGACGCTACAGCTACAATCTTGAAAGCGACCGCTTCCTCAACTGGCGCGTCCGCCTCAACTATTTCAAGGGATGCTGCGGCGTTTCCGTCCAGTACGAAGGCTTCAACCTGGTAGGCGACGACGGCCGCCGGCTGCGTGACGAGCAGGCCTTGCTTTTCTCCTTCTACCTGAAAGGACTGGGCTTCTTCGGCAACATCGAGCGTCCCGACCGGATTTTCTGAAGATGCCTCCTGAAGAGCTTTCTGATCGAGAGGCCGAGCGGCCCAACCGGGGCGACGAAGCCATCTTCCTGGCCTTCGGATCGAACCTGGGCCGCCGCCGGGGCTGGATCGAGCAGGCGGCTCAGGCACTGCTGCGGCGGGGAGTGGCATTGCAGCGCTGCTCCAGCCTCTACGACACCGCTCCCCGCGAGGTGACCGACCAGCCGCGGTTCCTCAATCAGGTCTGCCGGGCCGCCTCCGCGCTCTCGCCGTTAGGTCTGCTGGAAGTCTGCTTGCAGGTCGAGCAGGCCTTGGGTCGCCGTCGGCGGCGCGATAAGGGGCCCCGCAACATCGATATCGACATCCTCTACTACGGGGGACGCAAGATCGATCATCCCCGCCTGCAGATTCCACATCCCCGCTTGGCCGAAAGGGCCTTCGTAATGGTGCCCCTGGCCGAGATCGCTCCCGATTGGGTCGATCCGACAAGCGGCCTCGCCGTGCGCCGGATGCTGGAGCGGCTGGGTCCCCAAGACGAGACGCTGCACCGCCTCGACTGAACCCCTTCCCCCCTCTCGATTCGCCCTGCGATTCGTCATACGGGGGGTGCGCCGGTTCTGATATCCTATGGTCTTTCGGCAGGGATGTTGAAGGTCATGGCCAAGAAGAAAAGAAAAGCGGAGGCCGACGCCCAGCAAGAGGGGCAGGAGCAGAAGAGCAAGCACGGCGTTTTCCGCGAGAATGCGGTGAGCCTGATCATCTGCAGCATCATCGCCTTCTTCATCACAACCTACGTCGTCCATCCCATGACCGTGCCCACCTCCTCCATGGAGCCAACCATATTGGTGGGAGACAGGGTACTGGTCGACAAGTTTACGGTCAGGGCCGATTTCGGGATGGGTGTTCCCGGAGTTCCTCAGCATGAAATCCGGCGTGGCGACATCGTGGTCTTCAAGCATCCCGTGCAGACCGACGTGCTGTGGGTGAAGCGCGTCATCGGGCTGCCCGGGGAGCAAGTGGAAGTCCGCGGGCATCAAGTCTTCGTCGATGGCCTGCCGCTGGAGGAGCCCTACGCCCAGTGGTCGAATCCCTACTCGAAAAGCGATTTCTACGGCCCCGTGACGGTGCCGCCGGGCAGCTTCTTCGTAATGGGCGACAACCGCGACAACAGCCAGGACAGCCGCAGTTGGGGTTTCCTGGAGCGCAAGTATCTGGTGGGACGTCCGCTGATCACCTTCTGGTCTTACGAAGACGCTCCCAACGCCCACCAGATCACGGGACTGGGACCCCGCCTCAAGCTCTATGCCGAGCGGGTCTTTTATTTTTTTCCCCGCACCCGCTGGGAACGCATGGGACGCATCATCCGCTAGTTGAGGAGAGCTTCGGATTTGGCTGAAGAACGCGAACTGACGGAAGCAAGCGACCTGGTCCCGAACCAACAGGACCAGGACTCGCAGCAAAGTGCGGCCCACGGCGATGAAGCTCGGGAGCCGGATCAGGCCGAGGCCATTCAGCACAGCACCCTGCGCGAGTACTTCATCACCATCGTGGTGTGCGTCATCTTCGCCCTTTTCGTGACCACCTTCGTCGTCCACCCCATGACCGTGCCCACCCCTTCCATGGTTCCCACCATCCTGGTGGGAGACCGGCTGCTGATCGACAAGTTCAGCTATCGCAACCACTTCAGGGAGGGCTTGGGGCTGGCCGCTTCGCGCCTGATCGAACGGGGAGACGTGGTGGTCTTCAAGTACCCTCAAGATCCCCAGGTCCTCTACGTCAAGCGGGCCATCGGCCTCCCCGGCGAAACCGTCGAGATCCGCGACAAGCAGGTCTTCATCGACAATCAGCCCATCGACGAGCCCTATAAGTATCACTCCGAGGGAGATGTGCGGACGGGCGGCTTTCACAGCTTTTCAAGCCGCGACAACTTCGGCCCGCTAACCGTGCCGCAAGGTCAGTATTTTGTCATGGGCGACAACCGCGACGACAGCCGCGACAGCCGCTACTTCGGGACGCTGGAAGAGAGCATGATCGTGGGGCGTCCGCTCTTTGTCTTCTGGTCCTACGAGGACGACGCCGACGCCTACCAGCGCAGCAGTCCCAGTGAACTTGTCAAGCTCTACGGCGAGCGCATCATCTACTTCTTCACGCGCACCCGCTGGAGCCGTTTCGGTCACGTCATCCGTTGAAGATGGCAGCCTCGGCACCGAACCCCTCTCTCTATCGATTTCGATGAGCAATTGAGACAGACAGGAGTCCGATATATGAGACGCACGCTTTTCTTTATCTCGACCTTTTGGTTCTTCAGCGCATGGGCTTGGGCCGACCAGGTCGTCCTCAAGAACCAGGACCGCCTGACCGGAACGGTGGCGTCTCTCAAGGACGGCAAGCTCATGTTCACGACCTCCTACGCGGGAGAAGTTGCCATCTCCTGGGCCGAGGTGGCCTCGCTGCAGACCGATCAGCCCCAGGAGATCGTTCTCAGCGACGGGCGGGAAACAACCGCCTCGGTCGCCCCCGCCGGGGAAGAGGGATTGGCCCGCTTGCAGGTTCCGTCGCGGACCGACCAGGTGGCCTTGGCCGACATCGTCTCCATCGGCATCGAATCGCCGGAACCGCCCACCTGGTGGGAGCGCTGGGACGGCACCGCCAACTTCGGCTTCGACCTGTCGCGCGGCAACACCGACCGCGAGAACCTCAGCCTCAGTTTCCGTCCCCGCCGCCAGGGCGAGGACTATCGTCTGCAGGCGGCCTATCAACTCGACTTCAGCATGGAAACCGGCGTGGAAGACAACCGCATCCAGGACGGCTCGGCACGTTACGACCGCTTCTTGGGGGAGAAGTTCTTCTACTACTTCCTGGGCGGATTCACCACCAACCAGCGACAGGAACTCGACCTGAGGACCCGCGAAGGGGCCGGGTTTGGATACGAGTTCTCGCGCGGGGCGGCCTCCCTTTCCGTCTTCGGCGGCCTGACCGCCGTGCAGGAGAAGTTCGAGGGCCTGCAACGCAGCAACGACCTCCAGGGCCTGGCCGGCATCGAAATGGCCTCGCCCGTCCTGGGAGGAGGCGAAGTGGCCACCAAGTTCGAGTACGAACCCCGCCTGACCGATTCCGGCCGCTACCTGATGCGCTGGATCGCCCAACTCAACTACCCCCTCTTCCGGGGCCTGACGGTAGGAACCGAGCTTTTCGACTACTTCGACTCCGACCCCTCCTCCGGCAACGAGCGCAATGACTTCGGCCTCAACATCGTCTTCGGATGGAAGTTCTAACTCGGCGACCCTGGTATCGACCTCAAGAACTACTCTTCGTCGGCAAGCTCACCGAGCCGCCGTTGACGTTGCATGCGCCGGCGGTATTCGACCAGGTCCCCGAAACGCCTTGAAGTCTCCTCCAGGGCCTCCCTTCGGCTCATTCCGTCCTTGATGAGTTGATTAATGCTGTCTTCGAGGTGGGATGCCAACTCGGCATCGATCTCTTCGATGATCGTTCTATCATCCTCAGGCTGGGCGAACGCCCGCTTCAGACGGGGGAAACGGTCCCGCATTTGACAGTGCTCCCGCGAGTCAGTTCAGTCCCCCAGAACTCCCTTGAGAATGTCGTTTAAGCCTAGCAATCAACATCAAAGATGTCAAGTTTCTTACTCACTCAATTTCAACGCGGTTAGTCCCTCAGCGATGTAATCGGTTCTTCGATATTCTCGGAAAGAAAAGACTTCTTTCGTTACTTGGCCTTCTTATCGTGCAGGTCTTTCAACAATGATTGAACTCTCTCGCGCATGGGCGACCCCAGTTCTGTGAACAACGCCAGGGATCTGCGGAACATTTTTTGGGCTCGGCCCAGCTCGCCTCGATTCTGGTGCACCACGCCCAGGTTACCGTAGGCGCTGGCCATTCCCTCCTTGCGCCCCAGCGCCTCTTCAATGGTCAACGCCTTGCGGAACATCTCTTGGGCGCGGTCCAACTCGTCTCGGGTTTGGTACACCACGCCCAGGTTACCGTAGGCGCTGGCCATTCCCTCCTTGCGCCCCAGCCCTTCTTCGATGGTCAATGCCTTGCGGAACATCTCTTCGGCGCGGTCCAACTCGTCTCGGGTCTGGTAGACGATGCCGAGATTTCCGTAGGCGCTCGCCATTCCCTCCCTGCGGCCCAAGGCTTCGTTGATGGCCAACGACTTGCGGAGCATTTCTTCGGCGCGTTCCGACTCTCCCCGGTTCTGATGCAGGAGGCCGAGGTTACCGTACTGGTTCGCCATTCCTTCTTTGCGGCCAAGGTCTACTTCGATGGCCAGCGCCTTGCGGAACATTTCTTCGGCGCGGTCCAGCTCATCTCGGGTCTGGTAGACGAGGCCGAGATTGCCGTAGTCGCTCGCCATCCCCTGCTTGCGTCCCAGGGCTTCTTCGATGGCCAGGGACTTGCGGAGCATCTCTTCGGCGCGGTGCAGGTCGCCTCGGGTCAGGTACAGGTTCCCAAGGTTGCCGTAATGGTCCGCCATTCCCTCCTTGCGGCCCAGCACATCGTCGATGGCCAGGGCCTTGCGGAACATCTTTTCGGCGCGGTCCAACTCCCCTCGGGTCTTAAGCACGAGGCCCAGGTTGCCGTACTGAATCGCAATTCCTTCCTTGCGTCCCAGAGCTTCGTTGATGGCCAGTGCCTTTCGGTACATCTCTTCGGCGCGGTCCAACTCCCCTCGGGTCTCGTACAGGTTCCCTAGATTGCCGTATTGATTCGCCACTCCTTCCTTGCGGATCAGCGCCTCTTCAATGGCCAGTGCCTTTCGGTACATCTCTTCGGCGCGGTCCAACTCCCCTCGGGTCTGATACAGGACGCCGAGATTGCCGTAGGTTCTCGCCATCCCCTCTTTGCGGTCTAGCGCTTCGTTGATGGCCAGCGCCTTGGTGTACATCTCTTCGGCGCGGTCCAACTGCCCTCGAATGCGATACACACTACCCAAACGGCGATACGCTCTAGCTTTTTGCGAAGGGCTCGCCTCCGAATCATAGATCGTCAACCATCGTTCTATTGACTTCTGGGCCGAATCCAAGTCGCCGGTTCGATAAGAGAATTCATAGGCGAGTTGAAGGACCTGCGGGTCTCTGGCTTCCACCACTAAGGTCGCAAGTTTCTGGCGGGCGAACTCGATCTTGCCCTCCATCGACAAGGCGACGGCGTCTTGAGCTATCTGCAGTTGCATCTCCTCGATTTTGAGTTGAGCTGCTGCTTCCCTGTCGCGGGCCTTCTTGGCCTCTTTCACTCTTTTCTGCGCCTCTTCCTTAGCCTTTGCGACCTCTTCGACTGCCTCAACAGGAAAGACGATCATCTCGCGCTCCCGGTCCGCCTCGGGCAACCTGCCTTTCACATAGTCTCTCAGATGCCTGTCCACTTCGTCCTTGAAAGAGTCTTCATCGTCAAAGTAGCGGAACAGCACCTTCCTGCTTTCTTCCAACTGTCTCCTGAAAGCCATCACTTTTTCAAGCTGCTTGCCGGGGTCTGCTTCCGACTCGGCATCCACACGCTTGAAAAAAACGAAGATCTCAGGCGCCCCTTCCTTCTTCCAGCGCTCCAGCGCACGGTGGAACTCTTCCTCGGTGTAGGAGGAATAGGGCTTCGCGTCGGGCGCATCCTGCCCCCATCGCCGGTACAGAGCCAGAATAAAAACATCGCAGCGGTCAATGTCTGCGTTGACTGCGGCCTGGCTTCGGCGCCCCGTAACGGCCAAAGCATCTTCCCAGCCTAGAGGCTCGAATTCGACGCCGACGCCATCACCAAAGCCGATGTTCAGTAAGTCAATCGTCTCGCGGAAATGGCGGCGTTCTTGGGCAAGGTCACCTGGTGAAGCGATAAAAACGGATACTTTTCTCTTCATTGGTACAGTGTTCTCTTCGTCGGCTACCCAGCGCTCCAGAGTCAAAGCTGGAATTTGAACGCAGTCTGCGGCCAGAATCTTAGTTGCGCAGCGCACATCTGTCAACAGATTTGCAACAGTGATTGCGGGCTGTGGATTCTGTCGCTCGCGTGATGCAGGCGGCCAAGTTGCGCGCTACCCGGGGTTGTGCGCTGGTGCCCGTGCCCAGTGAACAGTTGCGAGAAGGGGCGAGCAGTTTTTTGGGGCAGGGGTTGACAGGGGTGGCGGGGGGTGGTGTGTAATCGAAGTGTTGAATGAAGGTTCGGCTGAAGCATCGCAAGCTTGCCGCCGCATTGGCAGAGTCCTCCATCAGCCTTAACCGGTGGGCTCAGAAGATCGGCGTCTCCAGCGGCCACTTGTCTCAAATGGTCAATGGCCGCAGGGTCTATCTGCGCGCTGAGACGCGGCGCAAGTTGTTGGATGCGCTGGGGTTGTCCTTTCAAGAGCTATTCGAAATCGAAGAAGAGCGTCGTCGCCACGGGCTGGGTGGCTTGCGGCGGGGACGCTTGAGCTGGTCGCGCGGATGGGGCCCGCTCATTCCCGAGGAAACGACGGCTATGAAATGGATTTCCCACTTCCGCTTCGCGCTGCGCCAGATGAGGCGCCGCAAAGGATTTACCGCCGCGGCGGTCTTGACGCTGATGATCGGCATCGGGTCGGGAACGGCCCTCTTCAGTCTGGTCAATACGATTCTGTGGAAGCCCTTCCCCTATCAGGACCCCGAAGAGATCGTGCGCGTTCTCGGCACCGACCAACGGAACGACCGCCTCAACTTTTCCTATCCCGACTTCGAAGAACTGCGGGACGGCTCTCAGGCCGTTTTCTCCCACGTGGCCGCTCATGATTGGGAACCTTTCAGTCTGGCAGGAGGCGATCAGCCCATCCGGGTGGGCGGCGGACAGGTTTCGGCCAGCCTCTTTCAAGTGCTGGGAGTGCAGCCGATAGTCGGCCGAGTCTTCGGACCCGACGAAGACCGTCCCGGAGCGGCCCGGGTATTGGTGCTCCGTGAGGCCCTGTGGCGGACTTACTTCGGCGCCGATCCCGACATCGCGGGCAGGACGGTTCAGCTCAACGGTCAGCCGGCGACGATCTTGGGCGTGTTGCCCGATGAAGCTCAATATCCCCACCGCGTCGATCTCTGGATACCTTTGGGGCAAGTGGCGGGGGAATCCACGCGCGGGGCCACATTTTTGCAGGTCACGGCCCGCCTCAACGAAGGGGTGTCTCCCCAGCAGGCCGGTCAGGCTCTGGAGTCCATCGCCGCCTCCTGGCGGGAGCGCTTTCCCCAACTCCATGAGAACCGCGGAATTTGGGTGCAGCCGCTGCGCGAAGAGCAGGTGCGCAACATGAAGGACATGTCGGCGGCACTGCTGGGGGTGGTGGTTTTCGTGCTGCTCATCGTCTGCGCCAACGTGGCCAACCTGTTGCTGGCGCGGGGAGTTTCGCGAGAACGCGAGTTCGCGGTACGCAGCGCCTTGGGGGCCGGACGCATGAGGCTGGTCCAGCAGCTCTTCTGCGAAAGCCTGTTGCTGGCCGGACTGGGCGGCTTGCTGGGCTGTCTGGTGGGCTTGGCGGGCGTACGCCTGATGATGGCCGCCATCCCCGTCTACATCCCGGCCTGGGTGAACGCGAGCATGGATTGGCGCATCTTGGCCTTCGTGCTCTCGGCCAGCCTCTTCTCGGCCCTGGTCTTCGGACTCTTGCCGGCCCTGCAGGGCACCCGCCAGGACCTCATCGCGCCCTTGCGCGGGGAAAGAGCCTCAGGCGGCGGACGCAAGCGGCTGCGCTCCATGCTGGTGGTGGGCGAGGTGGCGCTTTCAGTGGCCTTGTTGGTGGGAGCCGGACTGATGATCCGCCAGGTGCAGCAGCTTTCCTCAATCGATCCCGGATTCGAGACGGATGGGCGCCTGACGGCCGGGATGGATCTGCTGACCTGGCTGGACCGCAGCGACGAAGAGCGTACGGCGCACGTCCACCGGCTGATAGAGCGGCTGCAAGCCCTGCCCGGAGCCGAGGCCGTGGCGGCTGTCGACCGCTTGTCCTTCAAGGGCTCTACCAACATGCGCAGCATCTGCGCCCAAGGGCAGAGCAGCGAAGAGTGCGATGACAATCCCGGGCCGATCGTGCAGGTGGTCAGTCCTGATTATTTCAAGGCCATGGGAATCCCCATCCTGCGCGGACGCACCTTCGACGGCTCGCTCAATCCCTCGGGCCGGGAAGCGATCGTCAGTCAGAGTCTGGCCGAGGCCCTGTGGCCGGACGAAACGGCCTTGGGACAGAGTCTGCGGATGCGCGGGAGCGGGACGGAAGACGAATGGATGACGGTGGTGGCCGTGGTGCAAGACAGCCTGCAAATGCAGGTCCTTCAGCGTCCCTGGCCACTGCTTTACCTGCCCTACCAGGACAATGCGTTGGGCCGCATGAGCTGGGTCGTCAAGGCCCGTCCGGGCGTCGATCCGCTCTCTCTGTCCGAACCCTTGCGGCAGGCGGTGGCCTCGGTGGATCCGCTGCAGCCCGTGCACGAAGTGATGACCCTGCAGGAGGTCTTCGATGTGTCGATCTGGAGCTGGCGGTTCTTCGGCTCGCTTTTCCGGGCTTTTGCGGGGGTGGCTCTGATCTTGGCCGCCGTGGGACTTTACGGCGTCATGGCCTACTCGGTCAGCGAGAGACGCATGGAGATGGGCATCCGCATGGCTCTGGGGGCCAAGCGACGCCAGGTCATCACCCACGTCCTGCGCCAGGGGGGGATTCTGGTGGCTGTGGGTTCGGTGCTTGGCCTCTTGATGGGATTGGGGGCCGGGACGCTGCTTTCCAATATTCTCTATCGTGTGGCTGCCTTTGAGCCGTGGGTTTATCTGGCGGTGGTCGCGGTGATGTTCTTTACTGCCTTGCTGGCGTTGTTTTTGCCGGCCCGGCGGGCTTCTCGCTACGACCCGGCTGTGGCGCTTCGGGCGGATGGGTGAGGAGTTGCCAGGTTCGGGGCGGGAAGGCGGCCTTCCACGAGCTCAGAATCGCCGCAAGGATGCGCCTCCCACCAGACGTGGGGCTTTCCGCCATTGTGGACCACACTAGAAACTGGGGGCCATAACAGAGATGAGGCCATGCCCGAGGTGGGATTTTTAGAGCAGGAGGTAGGAGAGGGCTGCTAGCAGGAGGGTGGCCCAGGCGGCGATACGCAGGGGGGAGCGCGGGACTTCGGCTTGCAGGCGTCCGCTTTGGGCGTCGACCAGGGCTCGCCAGTGGCCCTCGCCGTAGGGGAAGGCCAGAATCCACACCGGCATCAGCAGCAGCTTGAAAGCCACGTCGGAATAGGTCATGTGCAGTTGGCCGGGCAGGGCGTAGCTGCCTGAGGCCTCGCGCTGGTCTCTCTCCAGTCGCCTCTGCGCCACCCGGCCGGCTTGCTGGAAAGCCTCTTCCCAGTCGAGGGAGTAGTGCTCCTGGTAGAAGTGAGAAAAGTGATGCCCGCTGAAGGGCTGGACGGATTCAAGCGTCAGCGGCCGCAAGTGCTGCAGTTCTTCCTGCGAGAGGGCCTGCGAAGCGGGCACCAGGAGATCCTTGAAATGCCGCTGCACGGTTCCGCCCGGCGCCTCTGCGTGAGATGGATAGCGGGCGGCGGCGGTGAAGTCGAAAGTCCAAAAAGGGATGAGGACGCCCCGCAGGTTGTCTTCCCGCCGCCCTTCCCGGCGAATTCGGCCGGGAGCCAGCCAGGACCAGCGCAGACGCTTGCCCACGATCTCCAGGGCCTGAGCGCGTGAAACGCGGGGCGGGACTACAGCATAGGGCCGCAGCACCTTCCCGTGGGCCCGCCGCACCTCGGTGCTGCCGGTGAAGGGATCGACCATGGGCGACCCGTTGAGCGACAACGTCCGGTAGTCCGATTCGGGGCGGTAATAGAGGTCGGTTTCGCGGAATCCCTCGGCCTGGGCCAGACGGGACAGCAATTCCCCGACCTCGCCGTGCGCGGATTGAGTCGTTTCTTCGCCCATCTGCCCATCGCTCCGCCGCTTAATGGCTTAGAGCCTTGAAAAGGTAACTTCTAGGCGCGGCCCCTGGCGGCCGGTCTCAGCGTTGTTCCTCCTCGACGTAGCCTCGACTATGCCTGCGTCGGCGGCCTTGATCTCGACCACAATGGCCTGCCTATAACCAAAATCCCCCAGCTCACAAAGCCCTAGCTGTCAAGAAGACTGCGCAGGACGTAGTGCAGGATGCCTCCGTGACGGTAGTACTGCATTTCATTGGCCGTATCGATGCGGGTCACGACCTTGAAGCTCTTTTCCTGACCGTCCTTTTCGGCTGTGACGGTCAGTTCGCGGCCCGGCTTGAGGCCGTCGTCGAGTCCGCTGATGGTATAGCTTTCCGAGCCGTCCAGCTCAAGGCTCTTGCGTCCTTCGCCCTGCTTGAACTGCAGGGGCAGCACACCCATGCCGATCAGGTTGCTGCGGTGGATGCGCTCGTAGCTCTCGGCGATGACGGCCTTGACACCCAGCAGAAGGGTACCCTTGGCTGCCCAGTCGCGGGAAGAGCCGGTGCCGTATTCCTTGCCGGCGATGACGATCAGCGGGATGCCGCGCTCGCGGTAGCCGTTGGCGGCCTCGAATATGGAAACGGGTTCCTCTTCCCAGTCGACCTTGGTCCAGCCGCCTTCCTTCTCCACCAGCAGGTTGCGCAGGCGGATGTTGCCGAAGGTGCCCCGGACCATCACTTCGTGGTTGCCGCGGCGCGACCCGAAGGAATTGAACTCGTGGGGCTTGACGCCGCGCTCGATCAGGTACTGCCCGGCGGGACCGTTCTTGGGAATCGATCCGGCCGGAGAGATGTGGTCGGTGGTGACCGTATCCCCCAGCAGGGCCAGCACGCGCGCGTCCTTGATTTCGCTGACGGGTTCGGGCTCGGGTCCCATGTCGGCAAAGAAGGTGGGCTGACGGATGTAGGTCGATTCCTCGCTCCATTGGTAACGGTCGCCCTCGGGGATGGGAAGCTGTTTCCACTCCTCGGTTCCGCCGTAAACGTCGGAGTACTTCTCGGCGAACATCGAGCTGTCGAGGCTGCTCGCGATCGTCTCCTGAATCTCCTTGAGGCTGGGCCAGATGTCCTTGAGATAGACGGGTTGGCCGTCGCGGTCGTTGCCCAGGGGTTCGTTGTAAAGGTCGATGTCCATGCGTCCGGCCAGGGCGTAGGCCACCACCAGCGGCGGCGAGGCCAAGTAATTGGCGCGGGTGTCGGGATTGATACGTCCTTCGAAGTTGCGGTTGCCCGAGAGCACCGAGCAGACCACCATGTTGTGTTCGCGCACGGCTTTTGAGATGGGCTCGGGAAGGGGGCCGCTGTTGCCGATGCAGGTGGTGCATCCGTACCCCACCAGGTCGAATCCCAGCAGTTCCAGGTAATGCGTGAGTCCCGATTTGTCCAGGTAGTCGGTGACCACCTTCGATCCGGGAGCCAGGCTGGTCTTGACCCAGGGCTTGCGGTTGAGGCCCTTTTGGGCGGCTTTCTTGGCCAGCAGTCCGGCGCCTACCATGACGGTGGGGTTGGAGGTGTTGGTGCAACTGGTGATGGCCGCGATGACGACGGCGCCGTCCTCAAGCTCGAACGAGGCTGGCTGGCCGGCGTTTTCCTCGGCGCTCAGCTCCACCTTCGTGCAGGTCTTGACGGGAGATTCCATGACGGCCGTTCCTCCGCCGTCGCTGCCTTCTCCCACGGCGATGCGGTAGGTGTCTGAGAAGGTGGTCTCCAGTTCCTTCTCGAAGGCCTGTTTGGCCGAGCTGAGTGCGATGCGGTCCTGGGGACGCTTGGGTCCGGCGATGCTGGGGACCACGTCTTGCAGGTCCAGTTCCAGGCTGTCGCTGTACTCGGCGTCGGGACTGTCCTCGGTATGAAAGAGTCCTTGAGCCTTGCAATAGGCCTCGACCAGCGCAATGCGGTCGTCGCCCCGGTTGGTCAGGCGCAGGTATTTCAGGGTTTCCTCATCGACCGGAGAGATGGCGCAGGTCGATCCGAACTCGGGGGACATGTTGCCCAGGGTGGCCCGGTCGGCCAGCGAGAGCTTGGGCAGGCCCTCTCCGTAGAACTCCACGAACTTGTTGACCACGCCTTTCTTTCGCAGCATTTCGGTGACGGTGAGGACCAGGTCGGTGGCGGTGGCCCCTTCGCGCAGCTTGCCGGTCAGCTTGAATCCCACCACCTGGGGGATGAGCATGCTGATGGGCTGTCCCAGCATGGCGGCCTCGGCCTCGATTCCGCCCACGCCCCAGCCCAGCACTCCCAGGCCGTTGATCATGGTGGTGTGGGAGTCGGTGCCCACCAGGGTGTCGGGATAGGCCAGCCATCCGTCCCCGGTGTCCTTGCCGAAGACCACGCGGGCCAGGAACTCCAGGTTGACCTGGTGGACGATTCCGGTGGCCGGGGGAACCACCTTGAATCCCTCGAAGGCGGTCTGGCCCCAGCGCAGGAAGGCATAGCGCTCGCGGTTGCGCTCGTACTCCCGCTCGACGTTGCGCAAGAAGGCTTCGGTGCTGCCGAAAACGTCCACCTGCACGGAGTGGTCGATGACCAGCTCGGCGGGAACCATGGGGTTGATCTTGGACGGGTCGCCTCCCAGGTCGTCCATGGCATCGCGCATGACGGCCAGATCGACAACGGCGGGGACGCCCGTGAAGTCCTGCAGGAGCACCCGCGAAGGGGTGAAGGCGATCTCGCGGTCGGGCTTGGCCTTTGGATCCCAGTTGATGACGGCTTCGATGTCTCCCCTACTGTCCTCGCCCCCCTCGTGACGGAGCAGGTTCTCCAGCAGGATCTTCATGCAATAGGGCAGGCGCGACACCTTGCCGCCGGTTTGCTGGTCGAGGGCCGTCAGGTCGTAGTAATGGTACTTGCGGCCTGCCGCCTCCAGGGTCTTTCGGATGTTGAAACTGTCTTGGCTTGCGGTTTGCATATTCAAACTCCCTTAAGAGACGGTAAATGCGCGCCGGCGGCAGATCTCTCAGGCCGGCGCGGGATCAGGATTCGATTACTTGCGGCGGTAGATGTGGGTGGCCTGTCCCATGAAGGACTCGGCGGCTT
Organism: Acidobacteriota bacterium; assembly: GCA_035471785.1. Lineage (NCBI taxonomy): Bacteria > Pseudomonadati > Acidobacteriota > Acidobacteriota bacterium. Next base: position 23,022 of record DATIPQ010000040.1, on the reverse strand, counting down.
CCATGATCGTCTCCGAGAGGGTGGGGTGGGTGTGGATGGTGGCGGCCAGGTCTTCGGCCACGGCGGCCATCTCGATGGCCAGCGTGCCCTCGGCGATCAGTTCGCCGGCGCCCCGGCCGCAAATGCCCACGCCCATGACGCGTCCGCTCTCGGGCTCGAATATGATCTTGGTGACGCCGTCGGGCCGTCCGATGCTGTGGGCGCGTCCCGAGGCGGCCCAGGGGAAGCGGCGGACTTCGATCTCGATGCCTTCTTCTTTGGCTTCCGTCTCGGTGATTCCCGCCCAGGCCAGTTCAGGATCGGTGAAGACCACCGCCGGAATGGCCACGTTGTCGAAGGCCGCAGGTTCGCCGGCGATGACGTCGGCGGCCACCAGGCCTTCGCGGTTGGCTTTATGGGCCAGCATGGGTTCTCCGGCCACGTCGCCGATGGCGTAGATCTTGGGATCGGACGTCCGGCAGCGGTCGTTGATCTTGATGAAGCCCTTGTCGTCGACTTCGACCTCGGTGTTGTCCAGGCCGATGTCTTCGGAATTGGGCTTGCGTCCCACGGCCACCAGCACTTTCTCGAACTTTTTCTTGCCCTCAACCTCGCCTTCGAGCTCGACTTCGATGCCGCCCTTGACCTCTTTCAAGCCCGTCACTTTGCTCTTGAGGTGGATGGCTTCGAATTGATCGTCGAGGGCCTTCTTGAGGGGCCGCACCAAGTCCTTGTCCACGCCCGGCAGAATGTTGTCCATGAATTCCACCACCGTCACCTTGCTGCCCAGCGAGGCGTAAACCGAACCCATTTCCAGCCCGATGTAGCCGCCTCCAACCACCAGCAGCGTCTTGGGGACATCGGCCAACTCCAGAGCCTCTTTGGAGGTCATCAACCGGTCGCTCTCCAGTTCGATTCCGGGGACCATGGCCGAGCGCGACCCGGTGGCCACGATGCAGTGCTTGTACTTGACTTCCCGCGTCTTGCCCTCTTCGTCTTCCACGGCCAACACATCGGAACTCTTGAAGCTGCCCCGTCCCAGAATCCATTCCACCTTGCGCGACTTGGCCAACTGCTGGGCGCCGCCGGTCATCTGGGTGACCACCTTGTCCTTGAATTCGCGCACCTTGTCGATATCGATCTTGGGCTTGCCGAACTCGACGCCGAAAACCTCTCCGGCATGCTTGGCTTCGTTGATCAGCTCGGAGATATGCAGCAGCGCCTTGGAGGGAATGCACCCTTCATATACACACACCCCGCCCGGCTTCTCGCGCAATTCCACCACCGCCGTCTTGAGCCCATGATCCGCTGCCCGAAACGCCGCCGCATACCCCCCTGGCCCTCCGCCCAAAACCACCACATCGAATTCCAACGTCTCTGCCATCACTTCCGCATCCTTTCCACTCGTCTCTCGAATATGTCTCTCAGCCGCCCAGCCTCCCTCGGAGCGCTAGGCCGCCTGTCGATTTTCCAACCAGGGACCGCACCGACAAAAAAGCGCAAGCCCCCGATTTTCCAGCATTTGCGCGGCCTAGTGTAATACATAAAAGCCGCTTTTTACCAGCCGGCACGCTGCGGTAATAAGTGGGGAATTGACGGTATCCGGCAGACCGGCTCCGACTGGTAACCGGAGGGTTGCAGGTTCGAGTCCTACCTGAGGAGCCAATTCGAAGTTCGAATTGCGAAATTCGAATTTCGAAGTGGCGACCCTTCGCACTTCGCATATCGAACCTCGCACTTTCTCTTCGTCCCCATTCTCTCAAGCAAAATGTCCTGAGTTTTCGCAGTTCTACCTTCTGACAACGTTATAGAAGGCATGAACAACCTACACTCCCAAGACCTGATCGCCCGCGGACTCGGTGCAAGTAAGGAACCCACCGGCAGACAGCGGTTTGGGCGGGGGTGGTACGCCTGCTGGCGGAACGCCAAATGGCGTAGCAAGCAACTGGCCTTGCCACACGTCGAAGCGTACACGCCGCGGGAATAGGTCGGACTCGATTAGCGTAAGCTTGGGTCGTCAGCCGCAGCATCGTGCGGATTGCTGACCTATCCGGAGGGCGAGAGCCAGTCTCTTGGACCCGGTGACTTTTCCCCAAGGCCCACTGGCGTGTTCTAATCGACTAATGAAGCACACGATTGAAGCGGCGTTGAGCGGGCGGGCCAAGTGCAGGGGGTGCGCCCGCAAGATCGAGAAAGACGAGTTGCGGCTGGGCGAGCGGCTGCCCAATCCCTACGCCGAGGACGCCGACATGACCGTGTGGTTTCACGTCGACTGCGGCGCATTCAAGCGGCCTGAGGTGCTGCTGGAGGCTTTGCAGGAGTCCGAGGCGGAGGTCAAAGACAGCAAGCGGTTGCGCGAGGTGGCCCAAGAGAGCGTGGAACACCGTCGCCTGCCGCGGGCCGACGGGGTGGAGCGCTCGCCCACCGGTCGGGCGCGCTGCCGCAGTTGCAGCGAAATGATCGCCAAGGACTCATGGCGCATCCGCCTGGCCTTCTACGAGGAAGGGCGTTTCAATCCCGGGGGTTTCGTGCATCTCGGCTGCTGCCAGGAATACTTCGGCACCACCCACATCCTCGACCGCCTCCTGCACTTCTCAGACCCGCTCGATCCAGATGAAATCGCTGAAATCAGAAGCGGGCTTGCTGATTGAGTTCGATGAAGCCTGCATCGGCGATGTGGCGGCAGGAGGCACAAGTCGGATCGTGTCGAAGCTTCGCCGCATTCGATTTAAGCCCGAGGGCAACCCGCACTGCGGAGTCTTGACTATCCTCTCCAGCACCTACTGGCCTTGGGGCGGGGCCAGCAGGTGCTTGGAGGTGCGCAGGAGGGAGAGGAACTCGGCGCGGTGGCCGTAGGGATCGTAGCCGATGGATGAGCCGGCCAGTTCGTCGGCCAGGTTCCAGTCGGCTTGGCCCATGTGGGGCGATTGGCGCAGGAGCATGCCGAAGACGGCCACCGAGGCGGCGAAGCGCGATTCGGTGTCAGCCGCACGCCAGTCCAGCGGATAGGCGGGGACGATTTCTTGCAAGAGCAGGCTGCTGCTCTCCTGCGGACGCTTGTAGCGCAGCTTGACGGTGGCCAGTTCGCCCGCGGCCGCCTCCGCCGTGGGGACCGTGGGGCGCTGGTAGCGCAGGCCGTCCACCGAGGGCAATTCGGACTCAAGGCCCGCCGGGACGATCTCGTAGAGAGCGGTGACCGAGTGTCCGGCGCCGATCTCTCCGGCGTCCTTGCGGTCGTCGTTGAAATCCTGGGCCTGCAACTGGCGGTTTTCGTAACCGATGAGACGGTAGGCGCCGACTTCCAGGGGATTGAACTCGACCTGTATCTTGACGTCCTTGGCGATGGTCATGAGGCTGCCGCCCATGTCTTCCACCAGCACCTTCTGGGCTTCGCGCAGGGAGTCGATGTAGGCGTACTGGCCGTTGCCGTGGTTGGCCAGTTGCTCCATCTTGGAGTCCTGCAGGTTGCCGCCGCCGAATCCCAGCACGGTCAAGAAGACGCCGCTTTCGCGCTCGCCTTCGATCATCTCGACCAATTCGCCCTCGCTGCTGATGCCGACGTTGAAATCGCCGTCGGTGGCCAGCAGCACACGGTTGATTCCGTCTTCGATGAAATGCTGGCGGGCCGTCTGGTAGGCCAGGCGGATGCCGCTGGCCCCGGCGGTGGAGCCTCCGCTGCGCAGCCGTTCGATGGCCTGCGCGATCTGCTCGCTGCGGGAGCCCGGAGTGGAGGGAAGCACCAATCCGGCCGATCCCGCGTAGGTGACGATGGCCACCCGATCTTCAGGACGGAGGCGCTGGGCCAGGAGGCGGAAGGCCTGCTGAAGCAGGGGCAGCTTGTTGGGCGAAGCCATCGATCCCGAGGTGTCGATCAGGAAAACCAGGTTGGAGGCGGGACGCTGCGATTCGTCGACGCTATAGCCTTGCAATCCGACCCTGAGCAGATAGTGCCGGGGCTGCCAGGGACAGGTCATCAGCCTGGTGTTGACCGAGAAGGGATGCTGGCCGGACGGCTGCGGGTATTCGTATCTGAAGTAGTTGATCAGCTCTTCGATGCGCACGGCGTCGCGGGGCGGGCGGCGGCCCGCCTGGAGAAAGCGGCGCACGTTGGAATAAGAGGCCGTGTCGACATCGATGGAGAAGGTCGAAAGCGGATTCTCCACCGCCCTCTGGAAGGCGTTTTCCTCGATGTGGGAATAGCTCTCGCGGTCGACCGGGGCCGGCTGCGGCGAGTCGGGCAGTGTGGTTATGATCCCGCCCGGCACCCCTCCTACTACCCCGGAGGCGAGATCGCGTACTTCCACGGGGCCGTCGAAGCTCCGGCCACCGACAGGCCTGACCATCAGCGACTCGGGGAGCTGCGAAAGCGAGGCCGAGTCTTGGTCCTTTTTGCGGACCACTTGACGGAACCGTTCAGCCGTGTCAAGGGCCGTCTCCGCTTCTCGTTCCTCCGCTTTCGGCTCACTGGGCGCAGAAACCTTCCTTGTCAGGCGATCTCCTTCGTCCTCAGTCCGCAGTTTGGCAGGATCAGGCTGGGATTCGGCGATGCGCCTCTCATCCTGGCGCTGGGGAAAGGGGCGGGCGGAATCATCCGAGGCAGGGATCGTGCGCCGGGCTTCCTGGGCCATCTGTTCCGCTACCTGAGCCGGAGGCCGGGCTTCGTTGGAGTTCGCGCTCTGGGTTGTGTCCAGAAAGCCGTCGACCTCACCCGCGGGCTCCTTAGTCGAGGGCAGGGCTACAAAAAGCCCGAGGGCTATGACCAGAGAGGCCGCCAACGCCATAGCCTCCTGCCGGTACCGTAAGATGAACCAGGGCTGGTCGGGGGCCGCCGATTCCAGAATCTCTTCCCGGCGCTCCGGGTCCAGCCGCAGTTGAGGGGGATCGGCCAGTTCCTGGGAGAGCAGGTCGGAAGCGGCGCGCAGGGATTCCAGCTCGGCTCGCAAGCCGGCATCCTGCTCCAGCAGGCGCTCGAATTCCCGTCGTTGGTCGTCTTCAAGTTCGCCCAGGATATAAGCGGTCAGGCGGGGGTCGTCGTATTTATTCATTGAACACTCCGGATCTGCGGTCGAGGCGAGGCAGGCGCAGCAAGCTTGCTGCGGACGTCTTTGAGAACGGTGTGAAGGATGAAACCCACGTTGCTTTCAGAGAGCCCGGTGATGGCGGCGATGCGCCGGTAGCTGAATCCATGCTCGTATTTGAGCAGAACCACCTCGCGCTTGCGGCGGGGCAGCTTCTCCAGCAGGCTTTCCACCTGGGACAGCCCCTCGCGCACCTCCAGGCGGCGTAAGGGGGAAGGTTCGCCGGCGGGGTGCTGATCGAGGGGCTTGTCCTCATCCCGGAAGCGGCTCTCGGTTCGAATCACGTCCAGCGCGCGGTTGCGGCAGACGGTGTAGAGCCAGGGAGCCAAGTGCCCGTTGAGGTGGGCCGGGTCTTCCCGGCACAGTCGGAAGAAGACTTCCTGAACCACGTCGCGGGCTTCCTCCGGGTCTCCCAGCAAACGCCAGGCGTAACGTATCAGACGTTCTTGATAGCGTTCAATCGCTTTCTCGATCCAATCAGTATCGGACTTGCGTGTCTGGGAGAGGTCTCTTCTCACGGCCTTTACGTCCTTTCCTGGGCATAACGCGGCAGCGGAGAATTTCTTAGAGACTTCGACCCTCTGGACGGGAAAAAGTTCATTTTTGGGGAGGCGCATCCTCTGCGGCGACGGCCGCGGCGGTGTGAAGTGGCTGGATGCCGCCCCTTGGCAGGATTCGCCGGCGGACGCAGAAAAGCCCGAGCAACGCCAGGAGCCGCATGGCCAAGAGCATGTCGGCAAAGGGGCGCCGCTCGGGCGCGTAAGGCGTCACCGCGACGGGCAATGACCGCCTCGCCAGGCTGCGGATGGTGTCAGCAGGCTCCGGTGGTGCTGACCGCTTCAGACTCGGACTCGTCTTCCATCTGGGGGCAGTTGTAGACGCGTTTCAGGGTGGGCGCGTCTTTATCCTGCTCGCTCATCTCCTCGATGATCTGCCCCAGGCGTTCCTTCATTTCATGAAAGGCGGGACGGTCGACGATGACCTCTTGCTTGTCGGGAAGGATGGTCATCTCGCGGAACGTCACCGACATGCGTTTGTAAAAGGGCGGATGGGTGCGGAACCAGCTCAGGCCGGTGATGTAGCCTTCTTCCTGGGCGATGCGGCTGAAGAAGCTGACAAATCCAGAGGTGTCATAGCCGGCGTCCCACAGGTACTGGGTGCCCAGTATGTCGGCCTCCTCCTCGAAGTCTCTGGAGACTCCCAGCAGCGTCAGGTTGAGAACCAACCCCAAACCCACGAATCCGTACTGGAGCGCGTAATAGGTGGCGATGGAGGAGGCTCCTCCGGTCAGAACCAGGGCGGCCACCTGGGCGGCCTGCAGGATGATGTTGGCGATCTGCGCGTCCGACATGAGACGGTTTCCGTGACGAGCCGCGGCGTGGGCGATCTCATGGGCCACCACGCCGGCCAATTCGGACTCCTTTTCGGCCTTCGTGATCAGTCCGCTGTTGATGAAGAGGAAGCCGCCGGGCAGGGCGAAGGCATTGATCTCTTCGCTCTTCAGCACGTGCAGCTTGAGGGGGACGCGCAAGTCGGAATGGCGGGCTATGCGGTTGGCCAGGTCGTTCATGTAGGACATGACCTCGGAATCTTCCACTTCAGGCGGCAGAAGGTCGCGTTCTTTAAGCCGCTGAATCGCTTCGCGGCCGGTCTCGACGTCCTCTTTCTGGTTCTCGAAAGGCCCGGAGCGGAAACCGATGTCGCGGAAGGCGGAAAACTTGCGTTCCACGACCTCGCCGCTTTCGATCTTGGCTTGAAGTTGGCGGTACTCCTCGGGCCATTCCCTGAGGACCTTGACCTTGGCTTTTTTGTTGTCGTATCTGACGTCCAAGCCTTGGTCGAGGGCTAATTCGATCTCGTTGAGTTCCTTGCGCAGATGCTGAATCTTGCAGTGCAGCCGGTGCCGTTTTTCGGAAGCCTGCGGCGTCTCCTCGGTGTTGCGGTTCATGTCCTCAAGCTGCTCTTGAGCGTTGTCGATCTCGTCCTCGATGCGGTCCTTTTCGTCTTCGAGGCGGTCTTTTTCGCGGTCCTTTTCATCTTCCAACCGCTCTTCGAGTTCCTCCAGCGGGCGCTGAGGGAAGTTCCATTCAGGCGCATTCCTGAAGAGTTCGAGGTAAGACCGGTCCAGATACTGGCGCAGGTCCTCCGCCGAAGGGGCGGCCTCTTGCTTTCCCGAGCCCGCCAACAACAGGGAAAGCGGGCTGTAGACGGGAAAGAGGATGAGCATCAGGACGGCTGTCGCTTTTCTGAAATTGAATCTACGTAACATGGTTTTACTCTCTTATTGGGAACTGGTGGGAAGGTATTCGACTTCTTCGCCGATCCAGTATTTCTGGCGGTACTGCAACTCGACGCCATCCTCGTCCGGCTGTCCGTCTCCGTCCAAATCGACTAGGACCTTGATTTTTCGTTCCACCTCGTCTTCGTCGGTTGTCAGAGGACGGGTCGGCAGGTAGCCCAGGGTGTACTGGAAGCGCAGCATGGCCGCGATGGACTCCAGGACGCTGTCGTAGGCGCCCTGAAAGCGCACGCTGTAAAAGCGGCCTCCCGACTCCTCGGCCAGCACCCGCAGTTGATTCTGGGCCTGGCGGAATCTGATTCTCTGAGCCCCGCTCATGTATTGCGAGTAGCGGACGAAGAGGCTTTCGCCGACTCCAAGAGCGTAGATGGGAACGCCTGAATTAGCGGCGATGCGGCGGGCTTGACCGTAGTTGATGCGGCTGAAGCCGTCGATGCCCGAGGCGATGAGAAGCACGGCCGTGCGGCCTTCCACATTGGCCAGGCCTTTGTACTGGACGTTATCCAGAACGCCGCCCACCAGCGTGAACTTGACGGCGTCGAAGAGGGCCCCCTCGCTCAGCGCAGGCGGGTTGCGGGCGATCACGCGGACCTGGTCGAGCAAGGCTTGTTCATTGCGGGTGAAGTCGGTGAGCAGGTGAGGCTTGCGATCAAAGGCGATGATGGCGGCGTAATCGTCATTGCCCATGATTTGGGAGACGAACATGCCGGCGGGCCGGTAGACCTCGCGTTTGAGGTATTGGACGGTCTCGCTGTCTTCCAGAAGCAAGACTATCGTCAGGGGCTCCTCGGTTCCCCGGGTGAAGCTGGTGACCTCCTGGCGTTGGCCGTCTTCATAGACGATGAAGTTGTCGCGGCCGAGGTCGGTGACAAGGCGTGTCTCGCCGTCCTCGTCCTTCAAGACCACTACAGGCACCCGCACCGTTTGGGCTTCGACCCGGATGGGTTGCTGATTCTCCGGCATCGGGGCCGGCTGCTCAGACTGGGCGACGCTCCAGCAAGCGAATCCTGTAGTGAAGGTCAGCAGCGCCAGCCAGAAGGTTGCCGGCCTCAGTCCTGATCGGTCGTTTAGTAATCGCATTTGGAACCGTTCACGCAAGTGTCGTTCCAAACGCTGAACGGCCCGCCATCCGTCACGAGTGTCCTAAAGTATTGCCGGCAAGGGAAAAATGTCCTAGGTAAAGATTACGCATAAGCCAGCAGAACAATAACTGAGTCGAACCAAGAGGCGACCGCTGAACTTTTCAGAACTCCAGATCCCTCAGGTACTGGTAGCTGGCGCGGATGTCGGCCAGGGGGTCGTCGCCGGGTTGGTCGTTTTCGACGAAGTAGTGGACCGTGCCGGCTTGGGGGATTTTTTTGAAGATGCGCGGGAAGTCGATGATTCCTTGGCCGACGGGGGTGAATCCCTGCTGGGGAGTGTCGTCCATGTCCTTGACGTGGAAAAGCTTGAAGCGGCCCGGGTAGCGGCGGAAGTAGTCGAGGGGGTCCTTGCCGGCCTTGGTGATCCAGAAGAGGTCGAGTTCGATGTCGACATAGTCGGGATCGCATTCCTCCAGCATCAGGTCCATGGGGATCTTGCCCTCGACCGGCTCAAACTCGAAGTCGTGGTTGTGGTAGGCCAACCTGAGGCCTTCTTCGTTGCAGGTCCGGCCGGCCTGGTTGAGGGTCTGGCAGACCTGGCGGAAGCCCTCCAGAGTGCGCAACTCCTCTCCCAGCCAGGGCACCACGAGGAAGCGGCTTCCCACCGTCCTGGCGAACTCCATCTCATCAGAGAGGTTTTCCTGGATGCGTTGCAGAGGCACGTGGCTGGAGGGGCCGGTCATCCCCACTTCATCGAGAAGGGCTTTCACCTGGGAGGCCTCACGGCCGAAGAAGCCGGCGAACTCCACTTCCTGGTATCCCACCTGGGACACCTTGCGGATAGTCCCTTCGAAGTCATCCTTCATCAGATCGCGCACGGTGTAGAGCTGCACTCCGATGGGACGCAGCATCTTGGCCGGCGAGGGGAGGAAGGGAAGGGCCGAGGCTACGGCGGTGGTTTCCAGGAATTGTCGTCGGTTCATGGCGTGGTCCTTCTCTAGGGCCACCAGGTGGCCAACAAGTTCACACAAGTGTCAAGCTTCAGTGACCGCGGTGAAGGCCCAATTGCTCTCGGCGGTCTGAGGCTGCTCGCTACTTTTATCTCACGCTTTTCAGCGTTCTTTGCTTGCCCTGTCAAAACCCAGGGTGACGCCCCGTCTCGCTGCGCTCGCCTGGGCTTAACGTGGGCTAGCGAAAGGGCTAGCGAATCTGTCCCTTTCAGATACTATTCCAGGCCTTAGACTTCTCCGTTGGCCAGCGCCTTTGCAGCGTAGTCGGCCGCTCGGGCCGTCAGCGCCATGTAGGTGATGGACGGGTTCTGGTTGGCGGAGGAGGTCATGCAGGCGCCGTCGGTGACGAAGACGTTGGGGACGTCGTGGCACTGGTTGTAGGCGTTGAGCACCGAAGTCTTGGGATCGCGTCCCATGCGGGCGGTTCCCATCTCGTGAATGGTCAGCCCCGGCGCATTGTTCTCGAGGAAGGGAACGATGCCCTTGGCGCCCGCGGCATCCAGCATTTCGGCAGCCGACTCGCGCATGTCGTTGAGCATGGCGCGTTCGTTCTCGCGCCATTTGCAGGAGATCTTGAGGACGGGAATGCCCCAGCGGTCCTTCTTGTCGGGATCGATGGTGACCCGGTTGTCGGGATTGGGCAGGCATTCTCCGAAACCGTAGAGGCGCATCTGCCAGGGACCGTATTCCTTGAGGCTGTTCTTGAAGTCGACGCCGAATCCGGGCGTGACCAGGCCGCGCTCCCAGCGGGGACGGAAGGCTCCTCCCTGGTAGGCGTATCCTCTGAGAAAATCGCCGTGAGGACGGGTGACGTTGCGGTAGCGGGCCAGGTAGATGCCGTTGGGCCGCTGAGAAAAGTACTCCTGATCTTCCCAGCCTTCAATGGTGCCCACGGCTCCGCCGCCCATGATGTGGTCCATCAGGTTGCGTCCCAGTTGACCCGAGGAATTAGCCAGGCCGTCGGGGAAATGGCTGTCGGCGGAATTAAGCAGGATGCGGGCCGATTCCAGAGCCGAGGCGCAGAGGAAGATGATCTTGCCGCGGATCTCGATGTCCTGCATGGTGATGCCGTCAACGATGTTGACGCTTGAAGCCTTGCCGCTCTCAGGATCGAAATTGAGGCTGCGCACGACGCTGTAGGGACGCAGGTTAAGGCGTCCGGTGGCGCGGGCCGCGGGAAGAGTGGAACTGAGGCTGGAGAAGTAGGAGCCGGTGATGCATCCGCGGTGGCAGGGGCCGCAATAATGGCAGGCGGCGCGCCCGTTGTGGCTCTGGGTGATGATGGCGGCGCGTCCGATGGTGAGCAGCCGCTCGCCGCCGTACTTGTCCAGCAGTTGCTCGCGCACGTGGTGCTCGACGCAGTTGAGGTCCATGGGAGGCAGGAACTGCCCGTCGGGAAGATGGTCGAGTCCTTCGGCGGCTCCCGTCACTCCGATGAAGCGCTCCACGTGGTCGTACCAGGGGGCGATGTCCCGGTAGCGGATGGGCCAGTCGATGCCATGTCCGTCTTTGGCGTTGGCTTCGAAGTCGAGGTCGCTCCAGCGGTAGACCTGGCGTCCCCACATGATGGAACGGCCGCCTACCTGGCGTCCCCGAATCCAGTGAAAAGGCTCGTCCTCATCGAAGCTGTAGGGATTCTCGAGGTCGTTGACGAAGAACTTGGAGGCCCAGCCTTCGCAGGCGCCGCAGAGGCGCTGGATGTGACGGGTGCGGGCGTCCTCGGGGCTGAGCATGCCCCGATAAGGCAAGTCCCAGGCAGGCAGGTGCTCCACGTAGTCGCGTCCCGGGTCGATGGGGGGGCCGGCTTCCAGGACCAGCGTTTCCAGTCCTTTTTCGGTGAGTTCCTTTGCCGCCCATCCGCCCGAGATACCCGAGCCGACCACGATCGCGTCCCATACCTTCGGCTGCATAACATTGGCCATGAACTTCTCTCCGGCTATCCGTTTTGACGGCACCCGATGTACTGCCCGGGTATCACTTTCCAGCCCAATTCCTCCACCATCCCCTCCTGGGAGGTGTAGTAGGCGAAAAGGGTCATCCACTTGAGCATGTGAAAATAATGACGAATGGGAGGCGAGAAGACGCCCCAGCTTATGGAGCCGCTTCCCGCTTCTTTGGAGAGGCGGATCGCTTCCGCCTCTTCTTCCTGCAGGATCTCGATCTGCGCGTCTTCCTGGCAGTCGATGAAATCGGCTGAGAAGCGTTGCTGACACTTGGCGTCGAGGGAGGCCAGCCCGCGCAGGAAGAAATCTTTCTGGTTCTGGGGGTACCATTCGCTGAGCAGGCGGTCCATGAACTCGTTGGCACCCACGTCCAGGGCCCCCGCCGTGTCGGTGGGCGGGATGATCATGTCGGCGATCTTGCTCACCGTGCGGTCCTGGTGGGCATCCAAGGTGCGGAACACGTGCAGGGCCTGGGGCGCGGCGGCGGGCGCCGAGGAGGCCGGCCGATGCAGAGCGTGCCCCAGAGCAAGCAATTCGCTGGAAGAAAGTCCGGCCAGGGCCGGGACGCCCAAAGCCGCCCCCATTTGCTTCAAAAGGTCTCTTCGCTTCATTGTTCCTCCTCGTCCGCTGCCGGCTGGCCCTCCTCTTGGGCGGGCCAGACAAGCAGGTTGCGGTAGCGGATGGCCTCGTGATCGCCTTGCAGCATGATCGGTCCGCGGCCGTCCTCGGCGCTGCTCAGGGCGCCGCCCGTAATGCCGGGGATCTCTTCGTCTTCGATGATGGTGACCCCGTTGCAGACGACCGTTACGGTGCGTCCGACCAGCGTGATCTCGTAGCGGTTCCACTCTTGGGGCGGCCGGCAGGCCATCTCGCTGGGCGTGATGAATCCGTAGAGTCCGCCGCACCGGTGGCTGTCCGGCTCCTTGCCGTGATCGTCCTGAATCTGCACCTCGTACTGTCCCCGCAGATAGACTCCCGAGTTGCTGCCTGGAGGCATCCAGAACTCCACCTGGAGCTTGAAGTCGCCGAATTCGCGCCGGGTGATGAGGTCGACGCTGGGGGGCTGATTGGATAGCACCCCGTCTTCAAAGCTCCATCCGTCGGGACCGTCCTCCACGCGCAGCGTCCATCCCTCGAGTCCCTGGGCCAGCAGATCGATGGGCTCTTCCGCAAAGGACACCGGCCCCGGACGGTCCAGTTCCGGCGCCGGAACGGCCCTGAAGGGCACCATGCTGCCGTCGGCGGCGTTGGTTTCACCTATGATCTTCCCATCTTCAGGGCGTCCCTCGAAAACCATGTCGCTGGAGTGGGATTCCCACTGGACGGGCAGGGAAAAGCGCAATTGCTGTTCGCCGACTTCCAGTTGCTGGATGGGCCGGGCGCTGCCGAACCGTCCCACGAAGCGGCCGCTGGGACCGTCCTCTCCGGCAGTGATCTCGAACCATGAGGGGTAGGAGCCTTGAGGATGCTGGACTTCAACGTCCCAACGTCCGTAGGCCCAGGCGGCGGAGTCTCCGGCGCTGTCTGCGGAACCGTCCTCCGGTCCCGCTGCGCAGCCTGCCGCCAATAAACCTAGAGCGATCAAAAGAATCTGGCGGATGTAGTGCATCGTGTTTAAAGGTCTCGAGGGTGAAGAGACGGTCATCTTCTACCACAAAACGCCGCATAAGGAAAGAGATTAGCGGGATCTTGCCGAGCGGCTCGACGTGTATAATCGAGGACTTTCAGGCGATGAACAAACAGAACATCCTGGTCGTCGACGACGAACTGGCCAACCTGCAAAAACTGAAACGGACCTTCATGCGGGATTTTGCCGTCCAGGAGGCCAAGAGCGGTGAGGAAGCCCTCGAGTTTTTGAGGCGCGACCGCTTCGACGTCATCATTACCGACCAGCGAATGCCCGGCATCAGCGGCGTCGACCTGCTCAGGGAATCGCTGAGCCGCTCCCCTCAGGCCATCCGCATCATCCTTACGGGGTATGCCGACGTCGAAAACCTGATGGAGGCCATCAACCTGGGCCAGGTGCACCGCTACGTGACCAAGCCCTGGGAACCCTTCTCGTTGCGGCAGACGGTTTTGCAGGACCTCGACCACTGGCGCCTCAAGCGCGAGAACCAGCTTCTGGCCGAACAGTTGCGCATCGCCAAAGAAGTCCAGCTCCAGCTCTTTCCTCAGCGTTATCCCAGCCTGCGTTCACTGGAATACTACGGCGTCTGCCACTCGGCCCGCGAGGTGGGAGGCGATTATTACGACTTCCTGCGCCTCAATCCCGAGGAATTGTGGATGGCAGTCGGCGACATTTCGGGAAAGGGCATTTCGGCCGCGCTGCTTATGGCCAACCTGCAGGCTCTTCTGCGCAGCCGGGCTCCCTTGCATGGCTCCTCTCAGGCCAAGCTGGTTGACGACGTCAATCGAGCCCTCTACGAGACCACCGGGGACAGCAAGTTCGCCTCGCTCTTCTGCGGTCTTTACGACGGACTGTCGCGGCGCCTGCACTACGTCAACGCGGGCCACTGCCCGCCCATCCTGCTGAGAAAGCGGGAAGGGAGCGCCAGAGAACCTGAGTTGCTCGAAGCCACGGGAACCTTGTTGGGCCTTTTCTCCGAGTCGCGCTATGAGCAGCAAACCGTCGAGCTGCATCCCGGCGACGTCCTGCTCGTTCACACCGACGGCGTCACCGAGGCCTTCGATCATCAGTTGCAGGAATTCGGCGAAGAGCGCTTGCGGCAGTTGGCCCTGGAGCACGCCGATCTGCCTCCGGCTGAGCTGGCTCAGCGCATCGTCGATGCCGTCAACGGCTTCACCGGCGATCCTGATCACCGCGACGACTTGACTCTGGTGTTGGCGCGCGTGATTTGAAACAGGCCCCACAGCGCTACTCGCACTATTCGGCTCGCAAGGCCTGGATCGGCTCAACCTGGACGGCCCGGCGGGCGGGAAGAAAGGCGGCGGCCAGGGCGGCGGCAGGCAAGCCCACTGTCATGACGGCGAAAGTCCAGGGGTCGAGGGGGTTGACGCCGTGCAGAGAAGCACTCAGTGCCTGGGTGGCGATGAGCGCGCCCGCCACCCCGAGGAGCGTCCCCGCCGAGGCCATCGCCAGCGCCTGGGACAGCACCTGCCGCAGGATGCGTGCGCGTCCGGCGCCCAGGGCCATGCGCAAGCCGATCTCCTGAGTACGGGCGGCCACGCTGCAGGAGATGACGCCGTAGAGTCCGATCAAGGCCAGAGTCACTGCCAGAGCCGCGAAGACACCGATCAGCGAAAGGCTGAAGCGGGTGTGGGTGAGGGAGCGGTCCACGTAGTGTTGCAGAGGCAGCACGTCGGCCATCCCCAAATCGGGGTCGAGTTGGTTGAGGGCCTGGCGGACGGCTACCCGCAAGTCGGCTCCGGGAGGCCCCTTGACCGCCACGTCCATGAAGCTGGTGAAGACGCACAGTTCGGGAGCGAAGTAGATGGTGGGCCGCTCTTCCAGGGTGGGAAACACGTTGCGGACGTGCTCGATCACTCCCACAACCCGCATTTGCAGCGGATTGGCATGAGGCGGGCGCTGCTCGGGCAGGATGCTCAGGGTGCGTCCCAGCGCTTCCCGCGGGTCGCTGCCGGGCCAGGCTTTGCGGGCCAGGGCCTCGTCGATGACGGCTACCGTGAGGGCCTGCCGGTACTCCTCGCCGCGCAGGGTGCGCCCGGCCAGGAAACGGGCGCCGACGGCCTGAAAGTAACCGGGAGTGACGATGCGGTAATCGGCCGAGAGGGAAGGCTTGAGCGGATCGTCCTGCAGCCGCCAGATAGGGCCCGTCCACCAGCCGCCGCTCATGGGGATGTGCAGTATGCTGCCCGCGGCTTCGACTTGAGGCCGCCGTTCGAGTTCCTCCTCCAGGCGGTGGAAGAAGTCGGCTTGCTGGCGGGGTTGGGTGTAGCGGCCGAAGGGCAGTGAGATGTTGAGCGTGAGCACTCCGCGAGGTTGGAATCCCAGGTCGGCGGAGCGCAGGCTCTCGAAGGTTCGCAGCAGCAATCCCGCCCCCACCAGCAGGATGAGCGATAGAGCCACCTGAGCGATGACCAGCAGCCTCTGCAGGCGTCCCCGGCCTGTTCCCGTCCCGCTGCGTCCGCTGCGGCGCAGCACTGAAACCAGGTCGGGACGCGAGACGCGCATGGCGGGGAGCAATCCGAAAAGCAGGGCCGACCCCAGGCACAAGGCCAGCGTAAAGGCCAGCACGCGGCCGTCCAGCGACACCTCTTCCACCCGCGGCAGGTTTTCCTGATTGAGGTAGAGCAGCCCTTGCAGCCCCCACACCGCCAGCAGCAGACCGCCCGCTCCGCCGGCCACGGCCAGCAGCAGGCTTTCGGCCAGCATTTGACGCAGGATGGCGATGCGTCCCGCGCCCAGCGCGGCCCGGATGCTGATCTCCCGCCGCCGTGCCGCCGAGCGCGCCAGCAGCAGGTTGGCCACGTTGGCGCAGGCGATGAGCAGCACGAAGAGGACGGCGCCCTGCAAGGCCGTCAGGGCCGGCTGCACTTCCTCCAGAAGATCGTTGCGCAGGGGCGCCAGTTCGAACTCGAATCCGCTTTGCTCAAGCACCTGATGGGTCTGGCGGAGGTGCTGCGAGAGGACCTGGGCCTGCTGCCGGGCTTGGGCCAGCGAGATCTGCGGCTTGAGGCGTCCCACGATGCGGATGGTGCGCAAATCGCGGGGCCAGGCGGGCACGTCGGTGACCAGCGGCCACCAGGCGTCCAACTCGACGCTGATGCCCAGATCGGCTTGCCTGAGCAGGCGGAAGAAGCGGAAATCGGGCGGCATGACGGCGACCACCTGCATGGGCGCCCCGTTCACCTCCACCTTGCGTCCCAGGATGGCCGGGTCGCCTCCGAAGCGGCTCTGCCACAGGCCATGGCTGAGAATCAGCGGAGCCACCAGACGCAGCCGCTGCTGGCGGGCCCTGGTCAGAAGTTCGACGTCGCGGCGGGTGAACTCGCGGCCCATCAGCGGCTCTACCCCCAGCACGGAAAAGAAGCCGTGGCTGATGCTGGCCACCTTGATCTGGCTGGGCGGACCGTCTCCCGTCAGGTTGACGCCGAAGGGATAGGCCAAGGCCGCCACCTCCTCCAGAAAGGTGTTGTCGTCGCGCAAGTCGCGGAAATTGGGCATCGAGGTGGAGTCGCGCTCTACGTTGTTGCCCGTCAGCCGGGTCCAGATCAGGACCAGCCGTTGGGGATCGCGAAAGGGCAGGGGATTGATCAGAACGCTGTTGACCACGCTGAAGATGGCGCTGTTGGCCCCGATTCCCAAGGCCAGGGTGAGGATCATCACCAGGGTGAGTCCGGGACGCTTGAGCAGGACTCTCCAGGCGAAGCGCAGGTCGCGCGCGAAGGAACGGGGCTGCCACTCGGCCGAGCCTGAAGGAGCCTCTTTGCCCTTCGCGGCGAGCGCTGTCTCCCGCCGAGGTTGCGGCGGCTCGCGGACGAACAGCTCGTCGAAAGCGAGAGCGAGTCCACGCGTCAGTTTGCGACGCGTCCGCCGGGTGGGGTAGGGCCGCTTGCCCGACATCAGCATCGACAGATGAGGAGCGCTCAAGCCCAATTTGGCGGCCAAGTCCCTCTGAGACAGTCCGCTGCGGGCGGCCTCCTTCTGCAGTCGCTGATGGTCCAGGCGCGGGCGCATGACGACTAGCGTAGCCCCCGCGGACCCGTTTCCGTCAAGCCCCCGCCGGAAAATCTGTTTACGGCGGTTAACAGAGGCTCGGCCGCCACTTCAGTCGACCATGGCCTGGTAGACCAGAGCGCGCAGCTTGCCATGGTCGTAAATGCGTCCGGCGGGTATGAGCTGAGTGAAGTAGACCACCACCAGATCTTCCTGGGGATCGACCCAGTAGGAGGAGTGGTAGGCTCCGCCCCAGCCGAACTCGCCCAGCGATCCCGTGACTCCGCGGGCGCCCAAGTCTTTGACGACGGAAAAACCGAGTCCGAAGCCGACTCCTGGCGAGATTTCCATATCGTTCAAATGATCGACAGTCATAAGCTGTACGCTCTTGCGGCTGAGGATGCGGGTGCCGTTGAGTTCACCGCCGTTGAGCATCATCTGCAGGAAGAGCGCATAGTTGTCTGCGGTCGAGAGCAGTCCCGCGCCCCCCGAGAAGCTCTTGCGGGGGCCGTCGAGGTAAGCTCCCTGACCCACCATTCCGCCGGGATCAGGAGCCCTCTCCAGTCCATTCTCGGTGGCTGAATAGACCACGCTGAGGCGATCGCGCTTCTCTTCCGGAAGGTAGAAATGAGTGTCCTCCATTCCCAGCGGATCGAGGATCTTGCGACGCAGGAATTCGTCCAGGCCGAGTCCGCTCACGCGCTCGATGAGCGCTCCCAGAATGTCTGTGGAGTAGCCATAGACGAAGCGTTCGCCGGGCTGGGCGTCGATGGGCAGCTTGGCCAGTCGGGAGACGGTGTCGCCGATAGGTTCGTCACGGTCGGCGAAGTACCATCCCTGGATGCCGGCCTCCTGCCAAAGATCTTTTGCGGGGCCGTATCCGTAACCGATGCCCGCCGTGTGGGTGAGAAGGTCGCGGATGAGGATGGGCCGTTTGGCTTTGACGATCTCGTAACCAGGCTCTCCTTCGGCTTCGCCGTCCTGGGGCTCTATGGCCACGGCCACGGTGGTGTCTTTGAATTCGGGAAGGTAGAAAGCCAACGGCTCAGAGATGACCAACTCGCCCTCTTCCTGCAAGATCATCACCCCCGCGCTGACCAGCGCCTTGGTCTGGGAGGCAATGCGGAAGACGGCGTCGCTTCTCATGGGATCGGAGGCTTCCAGGTCGCGGTAGCCGAACGCTCTCAGGTAGGCCACCTTGCCATGGCGGGCCACCAGCGCCACCCCTCCGGCCAACTCGCCTTGCTCAGCGTACTCCTCCAGAGTCTCAGCCAGCCTCTCCAACCGTTGCGACGACAGCCCTACCTCTTCAGGACTCTCAGCCCGGGGAAGCTGGGCCCAAAGAAACGGCTGAAGCAACAGGGCCAGGCTCAGCCACAAAACTTTCAAGCGCGCGTGAATCATGGTCATTCCTTCTCCTTCGAGGGGATCTTAGCGGAAACTGTTGCTGCACGCGTTGGACTCTTGCACTCAGGCCTTCCGGCCAGCATGAACATCCGGCTGACGCTAAGTTGACCCTGAGAATCGAATGCCTCCGCGGTTTAGGTGAGTACCCCGGCAGCTTGGGTCCTTGTATTCTGGAGCGGGTCAGAGGATCATGAAGGCTATGAGCGATAAGGGTGCATATCGGCCACCTTATGATCTCACTCCGGCTCTTCTGCGCTTGGTGGGTGAAATCGGCGAGGAGATTGGGCGCTACAGCGCTTTGGCTGAGAGTCGCCTGACGCCGCGGCTTCGCAGGGAAAACCGCATCCGTACCATTCAGGCTTCGCTTGCCATCGAGAACAACACCCTGACAGTGGAGCAGGTCTCGGCCGTCATCGAGGGCAAGCGCGTGCTGGGCCATCCACGCGAGATTCAGGAGGTTCGCAACGCCTTCGCCGCCTATGAGGCGATGGAGAATTGGAAGCCTGCTTCAAAGGATGATCTCTTGACGGCTCACCGCATTCTGATGAGCGGATTGGTGGATCATCCTGGGCAGTTTCGCAAGGGCGGGGTGGGCATCTTCCGAGGCCGGGAACTGGTGCACATGGCGCCGCCTGCTCAACGAGTGCCGCAATTGATGGCCGATCTGCTTGGATGGCTTGAAGAGACGGAAGAGCATCCGCTAGTGGCCAGTTGCGTCTTTCATTACGAGGTTGAGTTCATTCATCCTTTCAGCGACGGCAATGGACGAATGGGGCGGCTCTGGCAGACGCTGATCTTGCGCCAGTGGAAACCTCTTCTGGCCTTCTTGCCGGTTGAAACCCTGGTTCGTGACCGACAAGACGAATACTATCGTGTGCTGGCCGTGTCGGATGAGGGAGCCGACTGCACGGTTTTCGTTGAGTTCATGCTGACCGCCCTGCTTGATTCCCTGCGAGAAGCCTTGGCCGCCGAGCCGAGCCCCCTAAGCGGGCGCGAACCGACCAAGTACCGACCAAGTACCGACCAAGTAGCACAACTCATAAGGGCACTTGGAGAAAGCGACTTAGGGGCGGGCGAACTCATGGCTAAGCTAGACCTTTCTCACCGCCCCACCTTCCGGGAAAACTACTTGAACCCGGCTCTTGAGGAAGATTGGATCGAACGCACTCAACCCGCCTCGCCCCGCAGCCCCACCCAGCGCTACCGCCTCACCGACAAAGCGCGCCGCTGGCTCGACGCACCAGGTCAGAAATGAATCTCCCCCTCTTTCGCGCACCTGCGGGACGAACCTCAGTTGAGAAGTACCGAAGCTCTCTCGTCGACGAGCTTAAAGAGAGCCTGCCGCCCCACGCCCAGCCTCCTGGCACCCTCGGTCACGGACAGCTTCCTGCGGCTTGAGGCAGTCCTCGCGCACGATTGCGCCCGGATGGACAGGGTTCATGATCGCCAAGTCAGCTTCCCGACGGTCCTCAAGGCCGACAACATCCGCCCCCCATTGGAGGCTCAGAGGGACTTCACGTCCTTGTAAAGACGTTTGAAGGCGACAGCGCGGATAGACTCGGTGAGGGGGAAGGTGTGTTCTCCGGCGTGGATGACGTCGAGGGAATTCAGTCCTAGGGATTTGAATGCCGAATGCATCGAGCGGGTCGATTTGGGTGAGGTGGTGCGTTTGAACTCGAATCCCAGCCGGCGCTGGCCGCGGATGACCAGCAAGTCGAGTTCGGCTCCGGAGTGGGTGGCCCAGAAGTAGCACTCCTCGCGCCGGGCGCCCAGGCGCCGCACGACCTGCTGCAGCGCGAATCCCTCCCACGAAGCGCCCACCTTGGGATGCCCCCCCAGCTCCTCCTGGTTTTCCAGGCCCAGGAGGGCGTGAAGCAGTCCCGAATCTTCAAGGTAGATCTTGGGTGACTTGACCTGCCGCTTGTCGATGTTCTCGAACCAAGGCGGCAGTTGGCGCACGACCAGCGCCCCCGAGAGCACGTCGAGGTAGCGCCGCACGGTCGTCGCCGACACCCCGAATGCACGCGCTAGTTCGGCCCCGTTGAAAACTTGGGCATGGTAATGAGCCAGCATGCGCCAAAACCGGTGCAGGGTCGAGGAGGGAATCTGAATTCCCAGTTGGGGGATGTCTCTCTCCAGGAAGGTCTGGACGAAGCCCCGCCGCCATTCGGCGCTGCCCTCCTCGGATTCCGCCAGGAAGGAGCGCGGAAACCCGCCGCGCCGCCACAGCCTGTCGCGCTGGCTCACTCCGACCTCGTCCAAGTCGAAACCGTCCAAGCGATGAAAGACGATTCGACCGGCCAGCGATTCAGACCCCTGGCGCAGAAGATCCGGCGAAGCGCTGCCCAGAATCAAGAACCTCGCCTCTGAATCCGGTCTGTCCACCAGCACCCTTAGGACAGGAAAAAGATCGGGCCGCCGCTGGACTTCGTCGATGACCACCAACCCCCGCAAGCCCCCTAAAGCAAGCTTAGGCTCCTCCAACCGAGCCAGATCGTCGGGATCTTCCAGATCGAAGCGCACGGTTTCCCCTTCGAATCCCGCCATGATCTGCCGCGCCAGGGTGGTCTTCCCCACCTGCCGAGCCCCTAAAATGGCCACAACCGGATTCCGCTCCAACCTCCCCCGAACCTCCCGAAGATGCCGCTCCCGATCAATCATGCTTCCAGTTTACCCTGAAAATCAAACGCCGCCCGCTCGATTTTCGAGGTTGACCCAGACTTCCTAGGCGAACGCCCATTCTTTTTGACCGCGTGGCTACATGAGGCTACAGTGCGGTATGGACACAGTCGGCATCCGGGAATTGAAGGACCGTCTCAGCCAGTACATACGGCTCAACACGGCCTCGCTGATCCCGGAAACCGCCATTCTCGCCCTCGACAAGCGCCTGCGCCGCTGCGCCCTGGCCTTGGGCCTCCAGTTGCTCCCTCCGGCTAGGCAGCGCCGATGACGGAGGCCCTGAAAATCTGAACGCCGACGGCTCGATTTTCAAGTTTGCGAGCGCCCAGAACATCCGGCTGACACTAAGTTGACACAGTTGACACTGAGAATCGAATGCCTCCGCGGTTTAGATGGGTAGGCGCTGACAGACGAGTCGCTCCTAGTCGCACCCGGTGGCAATTGCCAAGGCCAGGCAGACCTCCTCCATCTTTTGGCGGTCAAGCGAGCCGAGGAAGTTTCGCAGTTCTTGTTTGGGGACCGTGAAGAGATTGCAGAGGTTCACGCAGGAAACCTGCTTGAGGCCCTCGTCGGGGCCGACCTGCACTTCAGTCGGCGAACCGCGCAACGTCGACGTGACTGCCGCCACCGTGACCGTGTGCAGCACGTCGATCAAGCCTTGCCGACTGATTACCAGCAGCGGGCGCCGTTTCTCTGGCCTGGGACGGTCCAGAAGCCAGATCTCTCCCCGGTTCAATCTTCGGGCCATGCCTGCGCTCCCACCAGGTCAGAGATCTCGTCAAGCATGCCGTCGGCTTGGCCCGAATAAGCCTGGGAGATTCTCTCGTCAACGCGGCGCCGCTCTTTAGCGCTCAAATAGAGCCTGACGGCTGATCGAATAAACGCCGACCGCCCCTTCTCACGGGCTTCCGGGTCCGCATCCACCTTGCGCAACAACTCCCCATCCATCGAGATCTGCACTGGTTTCACTGCCATGATGGCATTATGCAACAAGTTCTTTATGGTGTCTACTGTTGGGTAGCGGATGCCCTTTGGTCGAGTGTGACCGGGCTTTTCACTGTGCTCGCCCCCGCGCGCCCGCATCGACTGCGCTACACTTGCTTTCATGAAGATCCACACCCGTTTCCCGGTAACCGTGTGCTTGATGTTGCTCGTGGTCTACGGTTCGCCGCTTTCAGCCAGCGGGCCGCCGACGAGCGTTGCTCACCAGCAGCGGTCTGGCCTTGAAGATAACGCCGAATTGCGCCGGATGTACGAGGCCGATCAAAGTGCCCGGCAATCGGTCGACGACATCGATTGGACGCAGTTGATGGCTGAAGACGAAAGGCGCCGCCAGCGGGTGATGGAAATGGCGGAAGAAGGCTTGATTAAAACCGCGGCAGATCATTATCACGCCGCCATGATCCTGCAGCATGGAAACGGGTCCGAAGACTACAAGATGGCTCACGAATTGGCCTCCGAGGCCGTCCGCATGGATCCTGCTCACAAGTCGGCCCGCTGGCTCTCCTGCGCCGCCGAAGACCGCTGGCTGCACAGCTTGGGCAAAGCCCAGATCTGGGGTACTCAGTTCAGACGCGAGGACATGGACAGCCCTTGGACCATGGAGCCTTTCGACCGCGACGCCAAGACCGACCAAGAGCGCATCGCCTGCGGAGTCCGCACCTTAGAGGAGTCCATGCAGCGCCTGGATGAAATGAACCGCCGGCTAGAAGAAAAGAAGCCCTAGGCAGCAGGCTGGGTCGCGATCTCGTTCGACCAATTGACCCGATTGAAGAACTCACGCCAAACTGCCTGATGGCTAGGCAGCGTTGATGCGGTCGACTTTGATCTCGTCTTCCAGGTGCCTTGAGGCGGCCAAGTCGTAGGCCATCTGCATTCCGAGCCAGGTTTCCGGAGTCGACCCGAAC
>DATIPQ010000039.1 GCA_035471785.1 Acidobacteriota bacterium | reverse complement strand
CGCCGCAGGGTCGGTGCCGATCTGGCTGGCTGGGCAATGGCTCGAGGCCAGGCTTTATCAGGCTTCAACTTCTGAGCCGGAAGCCGTGGGGATAGCTGTGGGCATCGTTCTGCTCTGCTCTCTGGGAGCCGCCGCTGTCCCCATCTCCCGTGCCCTGTCCGTCGATCCTCTGACGTGCTTCGTGCTGAATAAGAAAGTCCGAGATCGTCTTTTCGAAGCCAGTTGGCGCGCGGGGACTGATAATGGCAAGCGGACTGGGCGCTCCTTCGCAAGTGATCGTGACAAGCCCCTGCTCGGTATGCTCGCACCGGGTGGGGCCGCCTGTTGGCGGTTTCGGCTGTCGCAGCGGGCTACGCTAGAGGAGCTTGGCAGGGAAAGCAAGCGGAAAGCGGCGAGTCAGGGACCATCAACACAAAGTTCACCACTAGCCTATGTTCTTGCTGACTCCTCGATGCCCTCCGACCAGACTGGTAGTTCTAATTTCGATGGACTCCATTCCGCGCACTTTTGGCCTTAGATTGATCCCGCAGATGATCGTTCACTCCTCGCGCAGGGTTTCCAGGGGGTCGACGCGGATGGCGCGGCGGGCGGGGAGGTAGCAGGCCAGCAGGGAGACCAGCAGGATGACCGGAGCCGCGGCGGCGAAGGTGAGGGGGTCTCGGGCGCTGACTTGATGCAGCATCCCCTGCATGACCTGGGAGAGACCTAGAGCGGCCAGGGCGCCACAGACGATGCCTGTTCCGGTCAGCATGGCCGCCTGACGCACGAAGCGCAGGTGGACTCGCTTGGGATCGGCGCCCAGAGCCATGCGGATGCCGATTTCCTTGAGCCGCTCGTTGACCGTGAAGGCCATCATTCCGAAGATGCCCACGGCGGCCAACAGCAGCGCCGAAGCGGCGAAGATCCCCAGCAGGATGAGGGAGAAGCGGCGTCCCGAGAGCGAAGAGCTGAAGATGGCTTCCAGCCGTTCGAACTGAACCGGCAGAGAGGGATCGAGGTCGCGGATGATGGCGCGGGCCTGGGCCGCCACCGAAGCATGGTCGAATTCCCCGTCCAGCAAGATGCTGAAGGCGGCCGTCCTCCGGGGACGCTGGCGCTGGTTGAGGTAGACGGTGGGCCGGGGCTCCATTTCCAGGCTGCGGTCGCGCACGTCGCCGACCACGCCGACCACGGTGAGCAGGTTCAGGGTGCCGTCCATGTTGCCGAATTGGATGCGCTGTCCCAGGGGATCGTCCCCCGGCAGCGAGCGGGCCAGCGACTGGCTGATGACCGCCACGTGGGGGGCGTCCGGCCCGTCCGAGGGCTGGAAGAGACGTCCCCGCATCAGGGGGATGCTCATGGCCTTGAAATAGCCGTCGCTGGCCACGCGGTATTCGCCATAGCCGGTGTTGCCGGCTTCCTGGAAGCGGCGCACCAGTTCCCGGCTGTAGGGTTCGCGCAGGGTGACTCCCTCGTTGTCGATGAGAAACAGTCCGTCGGCGAAGCTGCCGAAGTTGGAGAGCGGCAGACCGGTGGTGCCGCCCACTTCTTCGACGCCGGGAATCTGCTTGAGGCGCTGCAGGAGTTGGGTGTTGGACTGGGCCAGCCGGCGGCTTTCCTCCTCGTCGCCGGGGAAAGCGCGCGAGAGGTGCAGCACCAGGCCGCCTTCGCTATCGAATCCGGGCTCGACCGAGATCAGTTGCTGGAAGCTGCGCAGCAGCAGTCCGGCGCCCACCAGCAGAATCAGCGTCACCGCCACCTGAGTCACCACCAGCGCCCCGCGGGCCCGGGCCCTTCCGGGTCCTCCCGAGTAGGAGCGCGATCCCTGCTGCAGGGCCGAGGCCAGGTTGGCTCCCCTGAATTGGACAACGGGCAGCAGCCCGAGCAGGAGTCCGATGAGCAGCGAGAGTCCGCTGGCGAAGGCCAGGACGGGCAGGCTCAACTGGATTTCTTCCAGGCGGGGCAGGTCGCCCGGTTCCAGACTGAGCAGAAACTGCAGTCCCCACTGAGCCGCGATCACTCCCAGGGCGGCGCCCGCGAGACTGAGCAGCATGGTTTCGGTGACGAACTGGCAAGCCAGTTTCCAGCCTCCGGCGCCCAGCGCCGAGCGGACGGCCAGTTCGCGGCGCCTGGCCGAGGACTGAGCCAGCAGGATGTTGACGATGTTGAAGCATCCCACCAGCAGGAGAATGCCCACGGCTCCCAGCAGCACCCAGAGGCGCGTCCGATAATCGCCCACCAGTTCCTCCTGCAGGGGCACCACGTCGATGTCGGTCAGCCAGATGTCGTCGCCGTACCTGGCGACCTGGCGGCGGGCGATGGCCTTCATCTCGGCTTGAGCCTGGGACAGGCTGGAACCGTCCTTGAGGCGGGCGATGACATACCAGTTGTGCGAGGTGCGGCTGTTGTTGACCGGGTAGAGTTCACGCGGGACCCAGATCTCGCTTCCGCGGGGGAAATTGAACTCGGAGGGCATGACGCCGATGATGCTGTAGGCGGTGTTGGAGATGTTGAGCTTGAGCGAGGAGAGGTCGCGGTTGCCTTCCAGCATGCGCCTCCAGAAGCCCTCGCTAACCACCGCCACGGGGGCGCTGCCCGTCGACAGCGATTCGCCCGCAAAGGTGCGTCCCAGGGCTGCTTCCACGCCCATGATGGGGAAGAAGTCGGCAGCCACGGTGGCCACCCTGGTGCGCACCGGCTCCTTGCCTCCGCTGACCGACGAGGTGCCGGCCCGGTATTGGGCCATGGCCTGAAAATGACTCGACCATTCGATCCAGTCCTGGTAATTGGGATCGGAGGAGGGACCGTGGTTGCCCGATTGGTTGACCCGCCAGACCCTCACGATCTGCTCGGGCTGAGGATAGGACAAGGGACGCAGAAGCACCCCTTCGACCACGCTGAAAATAGCCGTACTGGCCCCGATTCCCAGCGCCAAGGTGGCCAACGAAGCCACCGTGGTCAATCCGTTCTTGAGCAACTGCCGGTAAGCCACCTTGACGTCATGCACCAGTCCTCTCACGCCGCCCTCCAATCAAAGATCGAGGCGAGACACCCCCAACGGTTCCCACCCGGTTTCCCGCATAAGACTGCTCATCCCCAAGAATGGTTGCCGCCCGCTCAGGACAAGATTGAAGGTGATCGAGTTCATGAACGGCAATGTCTGCCGCTGCGGCACCTATCCGCGCATCCTCAAAGCCATCCTCAGCGCCGCCCAGGCCCCCGCGGGAGGTGGAAGATGAGGGACGACTCTCGAACCACAGATCCCAACTCACAACGACCTTCAGGCGACCAACTGGAAATGGAACGCTATGAACTCGAGCGCCTGCCGGCTTACCGTTTCGAGCTTTCGCGGCGACGCTTTGTGGAGCTCTTCGGCGGCGGCATCGCCGTAGGCTTCCTGCTGCCGAAGGCAGTGGCGCTGGCTCAGGAAAGCGGCGGTGGGCGCCGTCGCGGGCGCCAGACTCCGCAAGAGATCAGCGCCTGGCTGCACATCGCGGAGGACGGCTCGGTGTCCGTTTACACGCGCAAGGTCGAGGTGTGATCACCATCGACCGCAAGGATCTCCCCTCGGCCGGCGCCGGCGAAACCCCCATCGTGGCCGTGGCCCCCGCCCTCGGCAATGCCATCTTCGACGCCACCGGCACCCGCAAACGCACGCTCCCCATGGTTCCGAACGGCCTGCCTAATCCCATACAATGAGACCATGAGTTCGATTGCGGCCCAGATCGCCCGGGAGTTGTCGGTTGAGGAAAGGCAGGTGCACAGCGCCACCGCCCTGCTCGATGAAGGAGCGACCGTTCCTTTCATTGCCCGCTACCGCAAGGAGGCCACCGGCGGCCTGGACGACGCTCAGTTGCGGACCCTGGAAGAGCGGTTGCGCTACCTGGGCGAGTTGGAGGAGCGGCGCGAAACGGATGGATTCCGGTCGACATGCGACCAAGCGCATTGCAGGGATCCGCACCGCAACTGGAGGGAGAAGAGCAGTGTCACAAAGAGCCCCTGATTTTGTCTACCCAATCTACATCGCTGCCAGCCCCGAAGAGGTCTGGCAGGGCCTGATGGACCGCGACATGACCGAGGCCTACTGGCAGCACTACAACGTCTCGGAGTGGAAGCCGGGAGCCCGTTGGGAGCACGTGCGCGCCGACGGCAGCGGCGAGGTCGACATCGCCGGACGGGTGGTCGAGGTCGATCCGCCGCGAAAGCTGGTCATCACCTGGGCTTATCCCCAGGACATCGATGATGAGTCCAAGCTTTCGCGGGTCACCATCATCATCGAGGAAATGGGTTCGGACTGCCGCCTGACCGTCACCCACAGCCAACTGGAGCCGGGCTCGGACATGGAGCACGGCGTGACCCTGGGTTGGCCGGCGGTGCTGTGCAACCTGAAGACGCTGCTGGAGACCGGGCAGACTCTGTCCGACGAGCTATGGGCCAAGATCGTGGAAGCAGCAGCTTCGCAATAGCCGACTCCCAAAGGACCAACTCACAAGACTCACAAGTCGAGAGTTGTGAGTTGTGAGAGTTGTGAGTTGGTCCTTGGGGATTGGGCCTTGCGACCGCAGGTCGCCCTAGGGTCGGATGACGAGGTCGGGCCAGCAGGACGTTTCCTCGTCCAACTGCTCATCAAGGCCGCCGAACCGGCCGGCAGCATCGGAGCCGTCCGAGGACGGGAAGCGGGGGTCGAGGATGCGCTCGATGCGGTCGTGGACGTCCTGCAAGTGGTAGCGCGAAGCCGTGTCGGCAGCCCGGCTCAGCGAGTTCTCGGCCCGGCTGCTGATTTCCATCAGTTCGCCGCGCAGGAAGGGACGCATGTCATCGTCCGCGCCGTCGCTGCCGTTGAGCCGTGAATCGGCCAGTTCCAGATAGGCCCGCTGCAAGTTGCGTCGGTAAGCATCGACCTGCACGGACTGCTGGTAGAGCTCGCTGAAGACGCCTCGCCTCAAATCGTCGAGGAACTGAGCCGGCTGATAGGCCACCGAGGGATCCAGCGCTTCCTGCTCCACCAGCCGGTTGAAGCGGTTGGAACTGAGGAGCGATCCCAGAACGCGTCTCTGGGCGCTGCCCACGCGCTCCAGCACTCCAGCCGGTTCGATGCGGCGCAGAATCTCCTTGCGGATCAGCCATTGCGGCGTTACGAAGGCGTTCTCGTTGAGAAAGCCGACGGCCTCCGACTGGCGCTCCCTGGAAACGGGCTGGAAGCGGACGCCCTGCTGCCCCCCATGGATCTGCTGGGAGTCGAAGCCGCCCACCAGAGCCGCCACGTGACCCATCTCCCGCACCCATTGGCCCAGCAAGCGGCCGTAGAGTTCGTCAAGGTCATCCCAGTTCTCACCCTCTTGGGTGGTGACGTCGAGCAGCATGTCGGCCACCCGCTGCAGGTTCTTGAGTCCCAACTCACTGGCCGCCACAGCGTCGGCGTCGCCCACCGCCTCGGTCAACTCGCCCGGATCCGATCCCTGGCTTCCGTCGGTGGAAAAGCGCAGCCATGGCTTGTCGTCCTGGGCACGGGCCCACTCGTCCAGCACCGCCTTCTCCTCGTCGGGAGTGGAGGCCCCGGGGATGGGCTTGTAGCCCCACATGACGGCCCATTTGTCGTAAGGGCCGATTTTGGGGATGAGGTCTTCGATGGGAATCCCGTCCTCGGGCTGAGCCACGTAGTTGAAGCGGGAATAGTCCATCAGGGTGGGGGTGTGGCTCATGGTCCTGACCCACTCCGGGTCGCGCACCTTTTCCAGCGGATAGGTGGAGCTGGCCTTCATGTTGTGGGGAAAGCCCAGGGTGTGTCCCACCTCGTGGGCCACCACGTACTCGAGCAGCACCCCCATCAGTTCGTCGGGAAAGGGGAACTGCTGGGCCCGCTCATCCAGATGCCCCACCTGCAGGAAGTACCACGATCGGAGCAGGTTCTGGACGTTGTGATAGAACTGGATGTCGGTCTCCAGGATCTGCCCCGTGCGGGGGTCGTGGACATGAGGTCCGCTGGCGTTTTCGATGTCCGACGGCAGCCAGCGGATGACCGAGTAGCGGGCGTCCTCGGGATGCCATTCGGGATCTTCTTCGGGCGCGGGCGCTTCTTTGCAGATGATGGCGTTTTTGAATCCGGCCTCTTCGAAGGCCGCCTGCCACTTCTCCACTCCCCTCTTGACGTAGGGGATCCATTGTGGCGGCGTGGCCGGATCGACCCAGTAGACGATGGGCTCGAGCGGTTCGGAAAGCTCGGCCGAGGGGTCCTTTTTCTGCAGCCGCCAGCGCGTGATGTAGCGCCGTTCCACGGCCTTGTGCTCAGGACGCGAGTAGTCGGTCTGGCGCACCGAGAAGTAACCCACCCTCTCGTCATGCAGCCGCGGCATCATGGGGTCTTCGGGCAGCTTGACCATGCTGGAATGAATCTGCACGGTGGCGCTGCCGGGATCCATGCCGCGCCTGAAGCGGGAGGATGGCTGAGGTCCGCGCCGTCCCCCTGAACCGCCGCTCTCGGGCGGCTTGGTGTAGGTGTGGGTGGCCCGCGCCTCGATGTTGGTGGGGAAGGAGTCGATGCGGTCGACGAAAGAGCGTCCGCGGTCCATGTTGCGGGCCTGCAAGCGGGAGCGCGCGCTGAATTCCTGCACCTCGCGCGAAAACAACGGCGTCACCTCGATGACGGCCGTGGGAGATGAGTCGTCCCCCCCTTCGGCTTTGACGGCGAAGGCTTGGATAATGGCGGGGTTGTTAGCGGCCTCCACCGCCAGGGCGATGGGATGGCCGGGATCGGCCACGATGTCGTACTCCACGTCGCGCAGCAGAATCTGGTCTCCGCGCCTCTCCCAGCGCACCACCCGGTTGTCCAGCCGCTGGCCTCCATAGCCGACTCCCAGGGTGGTCTTGGCGATGGTCGTCACCCACAGGAAATCCTTGCCCATCTCCGACCGAGGAATCTCGTAGTAGTACTTGTCTTCGATCTTGTGGACCTTGAAGATGCCCTCGTCGGTCTCGGCCTTGTCGGTGATGACTTCGCCGTAGGGCTTGATCTTCTCCTCCTCCTCGCCACCGCCACGGCGTCCCCGCGAACCCCTCTGGCCTTCTTGCGGTTCGTCGCCTTCTTCTTCTTGAAAGGCGTAAGCCGTCCCCGAGCCGTCCCAAACCAGATCCGGAGAGGTCACAACCGCGATCAACAACAAAACCCCTGCCCATCTCAAGCGCGTCAATGAATGCATCGAATCAGTCCTCCAATTCAGTGGTCGAGAGGCCCCGAGTATGCCACAGCTTACTTGTCGCGGCGCAGGGTGAGGCCACCGTCGATGGTGAGGATCTGGCCGGTGATGTAGTTGTCGGGATGGAGCAGCAGGCGCACGGCGCGGGCGGTGTCTTCAGGGCGTCCGAAGCGGGGGATGATGCCCTGGTCGACGAAGAAGTCGTATTTGCCCGAAGCGATCGACTTGAGCGCCATGCCGGCCTTGTTGACGCCCGGCGCGATGGCGTTGACCCGGATGTTGCGGGCGCCGCCGTATTGCTTGGCCATGATGCGGGTGGCCTGCAGCAGGGCCGTCTTGGGTCCGGCGTAGTTGATGCTGGAATCGAAAGGCGCCACCGCCTGCATGGTGGAAAAGAAGACCACCGAGCCTTGCACATCTCGGTCCACCATGCCGGCGATGGCTTGGCGGGCCAGCAAGATGGGCGCGTAGTAGTTGCGGGTCATGGAATCGTGCAGGTCGTCCAGGGTGACGTCGTCGAACTTGACCCGTCCGGGATCGCCGGTGTAGACCACCAGCCCGTAGAGTCCGTCTCCCAGCGAGTCCGCCGCTTCCAGATAGCGCTGACGCACCTCGGGCAGGCGCAGGTCCCCTTGCACCAGGTGGATCTCTGCGTCAAAGCGCTGCCGGCAGTAGTCTTTGAGATCCTCGGCCCGCCTCTGATTGGAATGGTAGCCGCAGACGACATTGGCGCCGTCGCGGGCCAGCAGCGCCACCGCCGCCGCCCCCAGCCCTCCCGAGCCTCCGGCCACCAGAATGGTCTTGCCCTTGAGCGCGTCCTCTCCAAAGTCAAATGCAAATTCACTCATGAGCCGCACAGGATATCAGGATAGAGG